>NZ_AP014816.1 GCF_001548095.1 Geminocystis sp. NIES-3708
AGATAGGGTTATCGTAGAAAAACCAAGTAATAGCAGTATCGAGAAATCGATCGTCACCGACATTAAACAAGGAAAACAACCAGCGAAGATTTACTCCATGGAAATCTTTGCCAATAAAGGACAACTATTTGAAATTATTGGAATTTTACAAAATCTTTCCGATGAATCTAAAGACATGATTGTTAATCTAAAAATTACAGCCACCACAAATACAGAATTTGACCTAAATAGGATAAGAAATGCTGTAGAAGAACCCTTAGATGAAATAGATATTAAAACATCAATTAATATCAATTGAAGAACCCTACATTAAGAAGGATAGGGATTCTAAAATACAGTTACCTGTACTTCCCTACTCTTAATATAAATCTTTTTTCTTGTGGAACTGAGGTGTTGTAAAACTTACGAGCATCAAAAAATATTTTGAAAAACAAGTTTACTACAAAATGGTGGGGAAAATAAAGAAAATTAAAATTTCCAAAATCTAATATTACTTTTTTACTCCTCAAAAAAAATAGCAGCCTTCTGATCAAAGAAGGCTGCCTTATTTAAAATATTATTTAATATTTTATTCTCTTTAAATTTATCCTTTTTGAAACCTTATTGTATCAATTGATTTTATTAGTTTTCAGAAGTTTTTTAGCCTTTTTTTTTTGCGATGAATGGTGACGTTACATACGATATATTTCAAATAAGTCTGAAAGTCTTGATTTAATTAAAGTTCTGGAGTTTACTTATTCTTATTAAGAATTATTCTTTGCGATGAATGGTGACGTTATATATAATATATTTCAAATAAGTCTGAAAGTCTTGATTTAATTAAAGTTCTGGAGTTTACTTATTCTTATTGAGAATTATTCTTTGCGATGAATGGTGACGTTACATACGATATATTTCAAATAAGCCTGAAAAGCATATTAATTAAAGGTTTAAGTAACTTTGATTTTGATTTTAGCTAAAAAACTGCCTAAAATTGATTTAATCCACGATCAAATGTTACAAAATTTGTGAAACCTTTATATAAGAATAGTTTTGTCAATTTTTGAAAAATTTTGAAAAAAATCCAAAAATCACATTCAAGTATATTACTAGAAGATGAAGCGTAGTTAACCTCTTTAAAAACTTTGAATCTAATCGATTTATTGAACCTTGAAAAAAGTGCATTCAAGGGTTCTAAAGAGGAATCTCAGGGTAAAATTTCTGGCGTTGCTGATTTAAGGTATGATTTTCTAATAAAGAGATCACCAAGTGGCGCTGCGCAATCGCTATTAACAAAAGAAAGATAAAATGAAATGTCCAGAATGTGGTTCTAACCATATCCATAAAAATGGGATTAAAAAAGGTAAGCAAAATCATCTTTGTGTTGATTGTGGAAGACAATTTATTGATTACTCACAAAGAGGTTCAAAAGGTTACGATGATGCACTCAGACGTGAATGCTTAAAAATGTATGTTAATGGGTTGGGTTTTCGGGCAATTGAAAGAATAAAAGGTATTCATCACACAACTATAATTAACTCGGTCAAAGCCGTGGGAGAACTTTTACCCGATAGTTATAATCCTGAAAGTACGCCACAAGTAGGAGAACTAGATGAGTTACAAACATTTGTGGGTTCAAAAAAAACAAAATGTGGTTATGGACTGCGGTAGATCACTTTAAACCGGGTATTTTAGAATGGGTTATCGGAGATAGAAATGCACAAACATTTCAACCATTATGGAAGTAAAACAATGGAATTGTTACTTTTATGTAACTGATGGTTGGAAGGTGTATCCTCATTTTATTTCTGATGGGGAGCAAATTATCTCTAAAACTTATATGACAAGAGTAGAAGGGGAAAATACCAGATTGAGACATTATCTTGCACGATTACATCGAAAAACTTTGTGTTACTCCAAATCTGTTCCAATGTTAAAGTCTTCTATTTCATTATTGATTCATTATCTTCAATTTCGAGATGTCCCCCTTCCTTGGCGATTGCCCTTCCCCTGCACCCGCCGCAGCGCCACTTCGTGATGCCAATGGCACGTTATGGGTGCGCGTAGCGTGCCTTCGGCATCGCCTCTTTCATTAATCATACCTTAATTCAGCAACGCCAAATTTCTAAGTATTAAGCACACAGAAATCAACTATTGAGTTGAGTGTTTTTCATGTAGGGTAACGTGCTGTCGATGAACCAAGAATCCCATGGTAATTAGGTATGCAAAATTAATGATGTATTTACTATTAATACTCAATGATATGTCATCGATATTTACTAAAAATTCTAACTTATTTTAATTAGTTTTAAAATTTATCCATAATTCTGCTAATGTACTTAAAATAGATTTTTATTTTGCAAGAAGTCTATTAAAAACCATGATCATCGGGAAGAGATAATTTTTTAAGTTCTTTAGGAGCAATTTCTTCTATTTTGGAAATAGATTTGTTTCTTAGTCTGGAACATCTATTAGGATTTAATTTGAACTCAAAAATATTATCTGTTTTTTTCCATGATTTAATGAATTCAAGATTGTGAGCTATTTTTACAGCTTCCTCAATCATCAAGTTTACTTTTGTTTTTTTTCTGTCTTTTATATAGCTATCTAATCTTAGTTTATAGCCTAAATTTTCTGCTGAAATTTTTATATGTACCATGTTTAAAGTTAGAAGCCAATCAATGAATAAAATATTGCTTTTTCTTTTAGATGCTCCTTGTTTTACTGATTCAATTTCCTCGAACAGAAAATAGGGTTTTAGAGTGTAAAAACTTTTTATTTGTTCTAAAAATAATGGTCCGATTGTAATTCTTAAAAATCTTGCTCTCTTGTCTTTTTCTACTTCTGTTATAGGTTGACTCTGTTCTTCTAGTATAGTCATTTGAGCTATGTTCAGTAATCGAATATCGCAACAGACACCAATTGTCTTAATTTCTTTTGTACCTTTGACTTCAACTTTTTTGGTGTATGCTATTCTATAGGTTTTTTCCAGTTCGTACAGACTTTGTAAAGCCTCTTTTCTTCTTTTACCACCTTTGATTTGTTCTTGTGTTAATCCATAAATTTTTAGATAGTCATAAAATGAGACATCTATACTGGGACATTGATATTGACCATGCAATCTGGGACTATGTATATCGATAAAAATATTATTCCCTTTATAATCTGTTTCTTCTAGGAGAATTTGAACTACAGTGAGGGCTTTTTTTTCAGAGAGCTTTAAATTTAAACCATATTCACTTAAAGGATTGGTTTCATTTTTTGTTAAATAATAGCTATAATCTTTAGTTCCAAAAAATTGTTGTTCTAGGTATATCGGAGATCTGAAATATTTATTTTGTTTTTGTTCTAGTCGAAAATCTGGTACAATTCCAGTTAAATAATTTCTATTTTTATTATTCATTTTTATTATTGTAGGTTACCAGTTATTTTTAAAAAACTTGTAGCTTATTTTTATTTTATATTAATTTTTGCGTCCTAATTATAACACTATTGATTTTGATCAAATAAACGTAAAAAACTATTTAAAATATCTCAATATATTAACTTTTTTATACCTAATTCAATTAGTTTTTAAACTGTCAGATGTCTAATTGACAAAGATTATAGTTCTAACCTGAAATGTATTTACATTGTAAATGAGATACAGAGGGGGCAGATTGATTGATTAGTAAGAAAATTATATGTAACTTAAATGCGTCTTAGCTTATCTACTGTAGTGATATTTTTTCTATTTCGTATTATTTTAAAGTAACCATATTGATTGCCTAGTCTTAAACTCAGATCTTGCACCTCGTTAAAAATTAACTGGTGAAGTTAGGACAAAGGGCAAAGGAATTAAAATTAACTCAAACTATACTAAAATTGACTTTTTGACTTTTGCTTATTAAGTATTATTGATCTGATGCAAGATCTCAGTTAAAGAATAATCAATATCTGCTCTTTTTTATATTCCACATTCCTAAATTATTTGTGTAGAAAACTATTTTTTGACTTGTTATATTAAACAAATTTAAGCAGACCTTTATTAATTCAAAATTGTTTCATTATTATTTGAAATTGTTGATAATTATCTACTATATTTTAATAGTTTCATTAATTGATAAATCTATTTTTTGAGGTGTTTTTAATATCGATACTGATCAGGTTATTAATATTACTTATTTATTCAATTTCTGGAGGGATTTGTTCCATCCAATCAGATCCATAAAAAGGTTCTAATCTTTGGTAACAAGAGAATAAATAATCATAATTCATTCTCAGTTCATCTAACAAATATTTTTTAGATGTAGGTAAAAATTTCTCCCAATCCTGCCAAAATGTTCGGGGTAAATTTAAGCCATAAAGATATTGATTTACTATTTTGCGGATGGCAAGATATTTCATGATACACTTTTCTACTTCTGTTTGGTTACGACTTATAGTAGCTTCTAAAAGTAATGATTTTCCCATATAGATAAGGCACTTTAATTCTAAAAAAGCTGCATAGGTGCATTCATAAATTCTACGTTCATGAATAGAAATATTTTCTCGACAATGTTCAAATATATTTTGAATTTCAAAAGACGTAAAAATACCTTCATCTTCTATTTCAGATTGCAAATCTGAACCTACGACTAAACGGGCGGCTAATTGACCTTTAGGACTCTTACTCGAAAGAATTTTATGATATTCTTTATAGTCGGGATAAGTTCCTGAATTTTGAGGATTTTTAGGGTTTTTAGCCGATTTTCCGTTTATTGTGTTGACCATTATACTTTTTTTCAGATTTTTAATCAATCTACCTATGTTCAGTTTATCTTGATTATTCTACAATGTGTTTTCTGCTAACTTGAAATAATTTTAAGTGTCCAAGAGTGGTTGTTGGACTAAAAAGTCTAATAGTCAATTAATTCAGTTTTTAAATCTTCTAAAATCCAAAATTATTATCAGGTATTGATGTAGAGGAAGAATCGGATATTTTTAGAGTTTCAGGACTGAATAATAGCTTACTATAAGAACCAGTTACACCATTACGATTTTTCAGAATATTTACCTCTAATGTTCCAGCATCAATAGAATCAGGATTGTAAAATTCATCCCTGTATAATCCTAAAACTAAATTAGCATCCTGTTCCAAATCCCCAGACTGCCTTAATTGTCCTAATGATGGTCTTTTATCCTTTTGCCCTTCAATAGCTCTATTTAGCTGACAACCCAAGATAATGGGAATATCTAAACTCACAGCACAGTCTAAAATTGATTGGGAGACATTTTTGATATTTAACCAATCTTGAGACGAGCGATCGCCCGAAGGAATTTTCTGGACATAATCGATAAATACTCCTCCGATATGACGAGATTCTGATAGTAAATTAATCGTAGTAACCAAATCTTTATCATTTAATCGGTTATCCAATAGCCATAATCTTCCCTCTCTTACTAACTCTGAATAGGTTTGAAAACCCCGCTCAATTTGCTCATCGAATTGTTTTTGCTCTCGCAGAACTTTAAAATAGCGGATATAAGCATTATGGTTAAAATCAGGACTAATAACCTTGCCTGAGAGATTTTGAATTAACTTTACCCCCAATCGAGCCTTGCTTTCCTCATAACTAAAAAAGTAAAATGACTGCTCAGGATAAAGATTAATTTGGTTAAGGAAAAGATTTAACATCAAAGTAGTTTTACCCATTGAAGGTCTAGCGGCGACTAAAGTAATTGCACCTTTAGGAATTAAACAAAGTTGATCTAACTTTTCATAACCAGTACTTAAACCTTCCCCAGTTAAAGCTATATCCTGCAATAAATCATCTGGAAGATAAGGTGAAGGTAACTGAATACTTCTGGCAGTTTTTAACTCCTTTAAACCCTTTTCAATGGCTAACTCACTGTCAGTAAAACTCTCCTGTTGCAGATTTTTATTTAATTCTCGGCACAAAGAAGTAATAACATTTTTGGCTTTTCCCTTGCTAGTTTTTTCTAACTTTTCCCACCGTCGAAGAGCTAAATCTTCCTCTGTTATTCCTTGATAACTCAAATATTTGAGAAATTTAGAAGTAAAAATTTTTCTTTCGATAGGATCTGATATAGTACTTTCAATCTCAAGACATTGATTAATATAACCATCATTACCCAGTGGGTTGCCTATAGGAAATTGATGATATAAATATTCTGCTACCCATTCTCCCCAAGACTGACAAGCCAACTCTAAAAATAGACTAAAATTATCAACCCCTTCCCGAATGACAAACTCATCTGGATCTTTGATTTGCCCTGCATCACGCCAAGAGAGTGCATATACCCTCAGTTTACTCAATTTAAGGGCTTCGATCGCTCTCATAGTTGCTTTTTCACCAGCATTATCGTTATCCAATGCCAAGAGAATTTCCTTGACTCCTGAATCCTCAATTACTTTAATCTGTTTATTACTTAAACTTGTGCCACCTAAAGCTAAAATCCAATAATTTTTTAAGCCTAAACTATTAAGTAAAAGAGCATCAAAATAGCCTTCAACAACTAATACTCTTTTTGGTTGATAAGGGCGAAATTGAAAACCTACTAATCCATCTTTATTAAGTCCTGAAGTATTCAAATATTTTGGCTTATCTTCATCATTAGTAACTTCTGAACTTTTGAAAGATTTTGATTTATCTTCATCATTATCAATTTCTGAATTATTTTTACCTTCATTTTTAATTGTCCGAAAACTAAAGCCACAAATATTGCCAGATTGATCAGGATATGGGATCGAAATTCTTCCTTCAAACTTATTATTTAATAGTCCACTATTCTTAATTTCAGCTTCTATAAATCCTTCATTTTCTAAATATTTTTTAACTTCCTGAGAAGACGGATAAACACCTAATCCCATTAATTTAATTTCTTTACCATATTTGCGAGTTTCTCTTAAATATTTATCTTGCTCTGAATTAGGAAGTAGAGAATTAATAAAAAACTTTTGAGCGGTTTCAAATAAACTTAATTGTCTTTTTTTTGCTTGATATTGTTCTTGATAGTTACTATTAAAATTAATTTCAACTCCCGCCTCGTTCGCTAATTCAGATAACCCCTCTAAAAAGTCTTTATTTTCCTTTAATTGAAGATACCGTAAATAGTCACCAGACTCAAGACAAGACCAACATTTCCATACAGGTTTAGTAGTAGAAATAGAAAAGCGATCTTTTCCACAAAAAGGACAATTAGTAGTAAATTCTTTGCCTTCTTGTTTAAAATTACCAAGATTAGAAAAGAGTTTTTCCCAATAATGTTTACTTAACAGAATATTATAAATATCTTGAATATTTGTTTCCATAAATATGATTTTAACCAGAAGACAAATTGAAATATAGCAATCTTAAATCATTTGTGAAAATTATTACTACTTAACCCCCATTTTTTGGGAATTAATGTTTTTTTTAAAACTTATATAGGAATGCTATAAAATATTGTTAATATCATTACTAATAATTAAAATTGAACAAATCGAAGAACAATTAAAATTAAGACGAGAATTTATTGATTGATAAACTCAAAGTAAAGAAGCTAAAATTTCTGATGCGGATTTCTGTAATGTTTTTCTATTATCATCATAAACAGTTAAGATATTAATGTCATGGTGACGAGATAATTGTTGAGCTACTCTAACATTCCCTCCCGTAGCATCTAAAATTGCTGTAATAGAACTGTGACGAATACGATGAGGGGATAAAATCTTACTTAAATTTACTAGATCTCCATATCCTCGCACGATCGTATAAATAGATTTTCCTGTTAACCGTTGTCCATGGGTATGATTATCTAAAGCAATAAATAAAGGTGAATCTTCCCGAAAAGCTGTTCTAGCATCTAACCATACTAAAATCGCAATGACCGTTTTTTTCGTTAAATAGATAATTTCTGATTCTAATTGTCCTTTTCCTGTGATTCTTAAAGTTCCTTCTTCGGCATTAAAATCAGTTATATTAAGATTACATAACTCTCCTCGTCTAAGAGCATTATCCCAAAGTAATCGTAGAATAGCATAATCTCTTTTTCCCTTCAGGGTAGATGTATCAATATTTTCAATCACTTGAGCAAAAGTATCGGGCTTAACTCCTTTGGTATCTCTGTAATTTTTGGCAGGTAAAGTCTTAATCTTATCTAAGAGAAAATTACAACTCCCATGATTAAAAGCATATCGAACTAGAGATTTGATCGATGCAACTCTAGCATTAATAGTACTAGGACTCAACCCATTTTTTAAGAGAATTGATTGATACTTTTCTGCATAAGAAAGTGCACTAACTTCACTTAAACTAAAAAACTGTTCAATAATCTCTATTACTTCTGAATCATCTAACTTAATAACAGCTCCTCGTTTAATTTTTCCAGTAGTAATATAATGACAAAAGTATCCAAAAGCATAACGATAAGTTTTTCTTGTTGTCTCAGAATTTAAAGTCATCAACATACTATTAACAATGTTGTTTACATCTAAAGTTGGTAAAGGAATAAGACGATGTTTAGGGAAAAAGGTTAATTGAGTCATTTTATTACCCAAAAAAAGTATTTTTCCTTTTACTATACAATCATTTGTATCTTAATGATCACGTTTTATTACTCTGCATTTTTTCACTTGTATTTATTTCAAGTTTGATTTTCTATTTCCGCCATGCTCAAGCTCCTTGTTAAAAAAAATCTTATTTTTTCATTAGATTTCGACCATAAGTCTTATTGTACGAACAAAAATAACGATAAACGATATAAATTTAACGATTTCGATACTGAAATTGATTGAATTTTTTAATTTAATCGATGTTTATTATAATTATTGTAAATTTGGCTAACTTGATTTATTTCCAGTTATTAATTTATGAATAGTTTATAGGTTTTATTAATTAAAGTTTACTAATTTTTTTAAATTTATTAATAGTTAAAAAAAAATTATTATTTTTATTTTCACAAAAAAAATGTGCAGGATTTATTCAATTAAACCTTGCACATTTTTTAATTAATTGTTTATAATAAAACTAATTAATTAAGTTTAAAAAGCAACACATAATTTAATATGCACCAATATAATATAGTAGGCTATGCACGGGTGTCTAGTCGTGAACAGGCAGAAAATTGTCATGCCTTAGAACAACAAATAGACCGTTTAAAAAGTGCGGGTGTCGAATATGTTTTTGTGGATGTAGAATCGGGAGCTAATCCTGAACGTCTTAATTATAATAAGCTAATTCAGTTGGTAGAAAAGGGGGCAATTAAAATGGTAATTGCAACTCGATGGGATAGGTTAACTCGTAATGAATTGGTATATTTGCAATTAAAAAATCTGTTCCAATATTCGGCGGTAAAATTGAAGTTATTAGATCAAGGTGATGTAGATTTAAACAGTGCTTTTGGAGAATTAAGTGCCGATATGCAAGCTCTTTTTGCAGTCCATGAACGGCGTATGTTAAAGGAAAGAGTTTCTCGAGGTTTTGAATATAAACGCAAAAAAAAATCGGCATGGGGAAGACAACCCTGGGGTTACAAATCAGAAAATGAGAAGTATGTGATCGATCGATCTCGAATAATTTGTTTACTTTCTCAACGTCCTTATAATTACCAAGAATTGTCTGATTTACCTGATAATTCTTCCTTATTAGTGCAAGGACTTTCTAAGGGAGAAATAGCCAAAGAAGCCATTGAATATTTTTTAAAAGTGAGAAAAGCAAGGGATGTTTTGCGATACCTTTATGAAAAATATGGCGTTTCTAGTAAAGCAAACAATAATAATCTACTTTTGACTTCACAATTATTATTTTGGCGTAGTGGTCAAAGTTTTTGTGAGTGGATAAAAAATCCCGTATTACGGGGTCATACTGCATATAATAAATATGAGCCGAGAAACGCACAAAAAAGGGGTAATCAAAAACCCCCAGAGGAATGGGAAATTCATGAAAATACCCATCCCGACGAACGAATGTTGTCTGATGAAGAATATTGCGAAGTCGTAACGATTATTGAACAGAATAGTCGCACCATGGGGACTATGAAGACAAGATCTCAGTTAACTGGTTTAATTATTTGTGGTGAATGTGGGAGTAAATGTATTAATAAAAACAATCAAATATATCGTTATTATGGTTGTCGAAATTCGGGAATAGGATGTAGCAATAAAAAGCAAATTCGAGTTGATTTATTAGAAGCAAAGTTATTTGATTTTATTATCGAAAAAGCTCATCAATTTAATGGTGTCGATTCTGTTTCTCAGGTTATAGAAAATCCAGAAGATTCATCAGTAGTTATTAAGTTAAAAGAGCAAAAGCAAAGCCTAGAAAAAATGTTGCAAGACCATTATAATTTAACTATTAAAAAGGCTATCAATGATTTGGATTTGCAAATTAAAAAGGAAATCAGTCATAGTGAAATTGATGATTTTTCATTGGCAACGGCGGCGGAAGTTTTGGTTTACCCCTATATTACTCATCTTGGTTTTTGGTATTGTTTAAATACTCAAGAACGAGAGTTAATTTATCATAAATTAATCAAAAAAATTGTTGTTCTCGATAGTCAAGTTACTACTATAGAATTAAAGGTTAGTGGCTAGTAATTTGGGCTCTTCTACTTCTCGTCTGATAAATTATTCATTGAAAAAAGGCAGACGGCAGAAAGCAGAAGGGAAATATAAAATCATTGGGTTAATATTTTTTTTCATCCCTTCTTCCTAGAATAATAAGAGATGCTTAAAACCTTACTTCTTCATCTCAAAAAACAATAAAAATCTTATAAATACTAAATTTTAAATACTGAATTCTCCACCTTCAAAATGCTATGATTCAAATAGGATTGCTATAACTAATTTATTCTAGCTAGACGTATTAAAAATAGCAAAAAAAGTGGACAAACAAAAAAATAACAGTATATAATAACTATATTAATAGTAATTGAAAATTTAAGCTTTATTTCTTTTCATTAAAAGTTTTATTTTCAGTTATCGCTACAAACAAAACGCTATAAAAGTTTAAAAATATGAATAGTAATACGATCAATTCCTTAGAATCAGCGGGAAATAAATACTTAAAAGCCTTAGAAAAAACTAAGGAAGTTTGGTATTCTTATTGCGGATGTAAAACTCCTGGCTTAGAAAGTAAATGTCATAGTTGTCCTTACTTTATTGAGTTTGTAGAAAATATGCAAAAAAATTTACCCAGATTCCAAGAATATCCTCTGATTTTTCCTCCGCCTCGTAGTTGTAATGAGGAGACGAGAAAACTTTATCTGGAAATGTATGAGCATGGCTATTCGATTCAAACAATCGCTGAATTGGTTGGGGTTGGTAACTATAAAACCATTAGGGGATGGATTCATAAGGCAGGAAAGTTAAAAACGATTGCTAAAGCCACAAAGACTGAACAAGAGTTGGTTGTGAGATTATATCAGCAGGGCAAAACTCCTGTGGAGATTGAAACGGAAACGGGAATTTCGGCAGATTCGATTAGAAATTATATTTCGGACATGGGTATAGCACGACCGAAAAAATCTATTCCAAGGAGGAAAAGAAAGTGGCTTTGAATATGTGGTTGAAGGGATGTACAGATAAAGAAATTGTATCAGCTACAGGGATGACTGGTCATATGGTGAGGGAATATGCCCGGGAGAATAATATTAAACGGGAAGTACGTAAGTTGGGTGCTCCTTCTAAGTATTCTGAGGAGGTGAAGTAAAAGTGTTTAAGGTTGAGAACTGAGGGGAAAAGTTATTTTGAAATTCAAAATATTACTGATGTTCCTACTACGACTATTAAAAATTGGTGTAAAAATAAAGGTAATTCTCATTGAAACAATTGTTTAAGGGAAAATATTTATGAATAGGTTAGATAAGGAAGAAATGGATTTATTGGAGTTTTTTAAGAATGATGAATGCCAATCTTAGTCCGAATCTATTCGACTAGAAGAAGTGAGAGGTTATGCTAAGGCTACTCTGGAAAAGGATAACTCAACGTTAGTTTTTAGGACAAAATCAATCTAAATAGTAAGTTTTTTTAATAGGTTTTTCTAGTAGTTTTAATTCGGCAATATAGTTGTGCAATTCTTCATCGGAAAAAAAAATTTTTTCATGATTATAAAAATTTTCTCCTAAGAATAAAACGCAACACATAAAACTACTAATTAAACTTGTAACTAGGAATGATATTAGCTCTCTAATGTGTTGTATGGGGGGGATAAATATAAGAATTAGATTAATTAAAAAAAAGATTGGAGTACCTATCTGCCATTGATAATTTTTATTGCGTAGATACAAATTATAAACGGTTTTATCTTGTTCGGTTTTTTCAATAATTTTGTACTTTTTAAGCATAATAATATTATTTTTATATATTTTTATATATTAGCACTTGAAACTATTATAAGTGAACTAATCTAAGTAAATTAGCTTTAGACTAAAGTTAGTTTATCGTGGATATTCAATGAAGTCATTATTGGTTTGCCATTTTATTATTAATTTACTAACAAACTCCTAAACTAACAAAGTTAGTGAGTAACAGACTAACGGACTAACAAATAACTAATCAAATGTGCGTTACATTAACAGACTGACAAAGTTAGTAAGTAACAAACTAACAAACTAACGAATACCTATAATGGGCGTTACATTAACAGACTAACAAAGTTGGTAAGTAACAGACTAACAAACTAATGAATGGGCGTTATATTAACAGACTAACAAAGTTGGTAAGTAACAGACTAACAAACTAATGAATGGGCGTTATATTAACAGACTGACAAAGTTAGTAAGTAACAAACTAACGAATAACTATAATAATCTAATCAAATATGCGTTATACTAACAGACTAACAAAGTAACAACTAATAAAGATAAATCAATAGTGGGAATAAATGGGAAGGATTATAGCCATCGCTAACGGAAAGGGTGGGGTGGGCAAAACCACAACGGCGGTGAATATAGCGGCTATTTTAGCTAGTAAGTATTCTACTTTATTGGTAGATACAGATCCTCAAGGTTCAGCTAGTTGGTGGGCGGAAAGGGGCGATTTGCCTTTTGATATAGCACAGGAAACTAATGCGGATTTGTTGGGGAAGTTGAAGCAAATATCTGATTATGGATCGATCGTGGTGGATACTCCTCCTGCTTTGGGGAGTGAGGCTTTAAAGGCGGTAATTGGGGTAGCAGATTATTTGGTACTGCCTACCATACCTGCTCCGATGGATTTAACGGCTTTAATTACTACGGTACAAACGGCTATTTTACCCATTACGGTAAACTATAGTGTTCTAATCACAAAGGTAGATCCTCGATCGATCAATGAGGCGAAGGAGGCTCAAGAAGCTCTCAAATCAGCTAAGATTAAAGTATTTGAGGGGATAATTCGCAGTTATAAAGTCCATGAGCGGTGTCCTCTGGAGGGGGTAGCGATTACTAAGGCAAAGGGTAAAAATTCTCGTTTAGGTTTACGGGATTATCGTCTAGTGGTGCAAGAATTGGAGGCTAATTGGTAATGGCGAGGAAAAAAAATCTCTCTAATTTAATTGGTGAAGCTGTTCTAGTTACTGAATCCAATAGTAACAAATTACCAGAGTCTGAGAGTAACAAATTACCAGAGTCTGAAAGTAACAAATTACCAGAGTCTGAAAGTAACAAATTACCAGAGTCTGAAAGTAACAAGGTTAAAAAGTCAAGAAATCAAGGGGCAATTAATTCTCCTAGTGATGAAATGATGAAGGAAACAAGTTTTCAAGGGTTAGAAAATCAATCAGTTATGACGATCGATCAAACTGCAACGGATAAGGATAATTTAATGAATACGGAATCACAGACAACAAAAGTTACAGACTTTATTACTAATCAAGGAATTAATTCTCGTAAAAAAAGAGGGGGAAAAACTACGGCGGAGTCTGGGAAAAAGGCGGCTAATTCAAGTCCTATAGAATATCGGGTTACTAAAGAAACAGAGTTACAGATTCAGGAAGTAGAAAATATACCTAAATACTTAACTCTGGTGCGTAAGGAGGCAAGGTTAACGGAAGGGCAATTGGATGATTTAACTTTGTTGGTGCGTAAGTTAAACCGCACTCGTCGTGGTAAGGGAGAAAGAATTACGGAAAATACTTTGATTCGTTTAGCAGTTGATTTATTGTTGCAACGGGCGGAGTTTCTTACTGGTGCAACAGAGGAGGATTTAAGGCACTCTTTAGGTTTGGATTCTTTCTAGTGGGTGATCGATCGTTTATCATTTCTGTCCTAATCCTAATTTAGTCAAAAAATGGGTAAGTATTATGTGATTAGAGACCTAAATATAAACTATGTATTTTATACATCATTTATTAAAGCATCCATGATGGTTTTATTATAAATAACCCGTCCTGCGGTAGTGTAAATATACTGAGTAATTCGTTCTCCTTCCGCAGTTTCTCGCACTTTCCGATCCAGATAATACTTCCAAACACTACCATCCCTCAGAGTTTTTTCTTTTTGTAACTCGTTACCATCTTTACCGCTATCGACTTCACCGTCAAAACGTACCCAGATTTTAGCGTGTAAATGGTGGGCAATGCCCACTCTACTTTTAATACATTACATATTCTTTCACAATATCCTTACGTTCTCGTAATTTAGTTAAGGCTTCCCTTTCGATTTGTCTAACTCTTTCACGGGGAATACTGAGAATTTCACCAATTTTGGAAAGGGTTAAGGGTTTACCATCATCTAAACCATAACGTAATCTAATCACGTCTTGTTGTTGTTGTGTCAATTTCGACACCATACGATATAAATCGAACTTGAGGCATGAATAATCAGTAAAATCATCAGGAGATTGACTTTTATCGTCCAAAATATCTCCCAATTCTATTTCACTGTTTTCATTGATCCATTGTGAATAGTACCAATCTGATGAATTATAGTCGTCGAGATAATTTCTTAATTTTAATTTTGAATCTAAGGAAAGGGGTTGACGAGCTTTACCTAAATATTCTCTTACTTGATCGGGTGTTAATTCTAGCGCATCTGATAACTCTGAGATCGTAGCTGGGCGCCCTTTTTCTTCCGAGAGTTTTCTTTGGGTTTGACGAATTTTGTTTAATTTTTCAGTAATATGTAATGGTAAACGAATCGCTCTACTTTTTTCTGAGATCGCTCTGGTAATGGCTTGACGTATCCACCAACAGGCATAAGTACAGAAACGATAACCTTTCGTAGGATCAAATTTTTCTGCTCCTCTGTGCATCCCAATCGTACCTTCTTGAATTAAATCCAATAAATCAAAATTGTCTGTGTAATATTTTTTAGCGATGGAGACGACTAAACGTAAATTAGCTTCCACCATTTTATCCTTCGCTTTTTCCCCTTGACTGATTTTTATATCTAAATTTTTTTCACTAATTTTTGCAACTTCAGCCCACTCTTTTTTAGAAGGTTCTTTTTCTAGCTTTTTTTTCAATGCTTCTCGTTTTTTTTCGAGGGTAATTAATTCTTGAATTTGTTTCGCTAAAATAATTTCTTGATCTTCGATTAATATGGGAATTCTGCTTATTTGACTTAAATAAACTCTCGAAGTATCAATCTGTTCATTATATTTAATGGTATGTTTTATTGAATTTTTTGGTTTATAACTATAATATTGATTATTATGATAAATAAAATATTTATACTGACTAAAAGTTCCATTATTTTGGCTATCATTTTCTGAATTAATTGAAGATATTTTTCTGTTACTATTGATTGATTCTTTAGCCGAATCAGAATTAGAACTAATTTTGTTTTCCCATTCACGGGAGGATGATATTGAGGTGGTTTTGACTGACTCTTGATGATGCTTCTGAGATTGATTATAAGAATTATTAGATTTAATTTCCTGCGAATCATTAGGTGACAATTTAGATTGTATTTTTGACGATTCTGGAATATTTATTTCTTTTTTATCATAAGACTTATTTTCATCTATGTTTGTCTTGTCAATATAGATTGATTTTTTCTCTTTGTCCTCAAAAATAGGCATTGGGATTACCATCTGCAAAACCTTAATTTCTGCCTCAATAGATTTCGTAACATTATCTAAAGTAACAGTTGCTTTGACACGATATGAACCTTTTTTATAGTGGAAAGAATCAATCTTTAAACAACCATCTTCATCAATTTTCTCCATAGTAGTTTCCCACTTTATATCCTTTTTATTGATGGATAATTTATCTTTTAATTGATCAAAAATATTAAGAGTAAATTGTTGTGAATCACCCGGATATAAAGAAATTTTATCGGGAGTAATAGTTAAATTATTTAAAATTCTTGGCTTAACTTCTACCTGAGAAACAGCAGTTAAATAACCAAGTTTTGCTTGAACATTAATAAATTTATTACCAACAATAGACTTTTCAAGAGATAAATAACCATCCTTAATTATTCCCTCTGTCGTCTCCCATTGAATCAAATTATTATCAATAGAAATAATCTCATAATTTTGATCCAAACCGATCACATTTAACTCGGTATTACTTCCCGCAATAATAGAGGCAGGATAGGGAGTAATTACGATATGATGCACAACAGGCAAAACTAAAATTTCTGCGGAAGCATTGACATAACTATTGGCTTGATTAATACAAAATTTACCTACAGATGAAAAAAACTTAGCAACTTTGTTTTGTACATTTTCACCAATCCAATCTAACAAACCTTTATTTATATCATCACTGTATAAATTATTAAAAACAATTTGATTCTCGTTATTATTAGTAATTTTACTGTCAAAATTTGACGATGAAGGAGAAAGTAACGATTGATTTACCGTTGAAGATGTAGGGGATAATTGAGGAAAATTTGCCCCATTTAATAAAAACTCAATAATTTCTAAAATATGGGAATCAGGAGAAATTACCCAACCTAATAGCTTCATTCCTACCCCTGCATTGAAAAAAATATTACGAGTAGTTTTATTGTGTTCAAGGCTATTATTAGAAGTAACAATTACCTGATATTTTCCCTTATCAAAATAACCAGCTTTATACAATCCATTTTGATTAATTTTTCCTCCATCACTCTCCCAAGTAAGTAAACCAGCATCTATTTTTTGATTATACTGATCATATCCTTGCACAGTAAATTGCTGAGTTTGTTCAGGATATAATAAGACAGAATTAGGGTCAATTTCTAAGCGTCTTAAAACGGGTAAAATTGTTACTATTGCTTCGGCTTTTATACCATTAAATATGGCGGTTACTTTGACTTCTTTTCTTTGATAACCACCAGTAAAAATTCCTCGATTATTGATGTTTCCTCCAAATTCACATTTCCAGTTAGCATCACTGATATTTAGACGGTTATTTCGTTGATCAAATCCCTGTAAAATAAATTGATATTCTTCTTCAGGATGTAGGCTAATATTTTGAGGAAAAATGTTAAGACTGATGATTATGGAAGGAATATAAACTTTTGCTTGAGCGGTAAAATTTTCTACTTTAGCAGTGATATAATAATTACCTTGTTGATCTTCTTCCACATAGTATAAACCATCATTATCTATATATCCTTTATCGACATTCCATTCAATATTATTGATCGAAATTCTATCATTTCTTTGATCTAATCCGATGACGGAAAATTGATAATTTGTATTCGGTTTTATGGAGATATATTCAGGGATAATTTTTATTTTATTTAGTCTTGATTTTTCTCTAATTTTTAGAATAGTAGATGACTCAATATCTCCAGATTTTGCCGTTATTTTTACTTTATTTTCATAGCTTAATCCTTGATAATAACCATTACTATTAATGATACCTTCTTCTGCATACCATTGAAGATTATATAAGGGAAAATCTCGATCGAATTGATCAAATCCTTTGGCACTAAATTGAATACTTTTATGAGGCTCTATGATACTATAATTAGGGTTAATTTCTATCTTAGATAAAATAGGTAATAACTGAATAATTACCGAATCTGTAACGTCATTTAACTTTGCTGTGATAACGGCTTCTTCTTTTTCAATATTCCCCGTAAAAATGCCATTATCGGTTATTTCTCCACCTCGATCGCAAATCCATTTTACCCTTTCCGTTGACATTTTTTCGCCCCCTTGATCAAAGGCTTCGATGTTAAATTGATACGGTTTATTTGGTTCTAATGTTAACTCATCTGGACTAATTCTTAAAGTTGTTAATACTGAGTTAATATTAATATTTAATGAAGCATTTTTATTATAATCATTTGCTGTAACAGTAATAATATATTGACCTTTAGAATGGGGTTGAAAAGATAAATTATTTTTAGTATCTATTTGATAATCTTGAGCGTTACTCCAAGTAAGATTTTGTAAAGGTAAATTATAGCCAAATTGATCTTGACTTTTAATTTTTAATGCAATTATATTTGTCGGTATAATATTGTAAAGATTTGGATTAATAATTTTAAAAACTTCTAATTTAGGTTTAATAATGTCAATAAAAATTTCGGTAGTAACGTTCTCTAAACTTGCAATAATTAAAATCGTTTTTTCTTCGTTACCTGCTTTAATTATATTTTTATCATTAATATTTGCACCTTTTTCCACTTGCCATTTAATATTTTTAACTTCTATTTCTTTATCTTCATAATCAAATCCTTTAACCGTTAATTGATAGGAATTATTAAAGGTTATTTGTTTAATTGGATCAATAATAACTAATTTTTTTAACTGTTTTTTATTACCAATTCTCAGTAAAAACATTACTAACCATACAAAAGTTTGAATAATTTTATTCATGATGATATTATTTTAAAAATTAACATATACAAAAGTTACGCATCACCAAAAAAAATCAAGGGTTTTGATATTCCTCGACAGGCTCACTTGGGAGGGAATATCGTTGTTAGTGTATAAGTCCTAATATAAAAAATAAAACTAATTATTTGATAATTGAGTTTAACGTTATTACTATCATAATATATAAAATTAATATTAATAAAAAAAATTGTAATATTTATAATTAGCGGTTAATCATTTTTTGTAATACAGTGATTCAGAACACTTCTAATTATTTCAAGTAAAAAAAAGACTAGCTAAGTGCTAATCTTGTAAAATATTAATATTCAAGTTTTGGCTCAATCACAAAATCTGACTAGATGTCGAACACAATCAAAATGGTAAAATTGCCTAATTAAGATAATTTTTCGAGGTAATTAGTTAAAACACCATTAATTAAATTCAAAGCATCAATTATCTGTATTTCTTGATCTGAAGATACAATAGCCAAAATTTCCGACTTCACAAAGGTAAAACTTTCCTTTAATTTTTGAACATATTGTCTGTTATCTGACTCTTGATCGTTCTTGGTATCATTATTACTTAGTTCAGTTTCATCATTATCTCTAGTTCGTACGCACAGTGTGCCGTTGACATCGTTATTATCCTTCTTTCCCTCGTTGATAATACTAGCATCTAAGGAAAAAGTATCGATTGACTGATCATCAATAAGATTTTTAACCATTGTAACTTGCTCATTTGCACTATGAATTGTCTCATCAATCTCAGGTTGGTTACGATATGGGGGATTAATATTATTACTAGAGGATTGAGTATTAAGTAAACTTGATGGTATGTTATCTACAGTATTTTCGGGATTATCTGCTTTTTTGGACTTCTTAGATTTTTTACCAATATTATCTGTATTCATGACTGTAATTTTTCCATGTTTATCAGTATAAGTTCGTTCTTTAGATTTCGTATTGGGGTACAATTTAGCTCGAATTTTACCCACAAAGGGATGACTAACACCACACTGTTTAGCAATTTCATTGTCACTCCACTTCCTCCATTCCTCATTCTTTAAGACGGTTTCGACTGCTTTTGTTTTGTCTGCTGAAGTTCTGCGTAAACCATGATTTGCGTTAGCACTCACAGAATAAAGGATAGCATCTGATTTTGAACCTTGTCTGACTTCAGCATTAATTGTTAATAGGTTACATTTTTTTGCTGCCTCTAAACGATGAAATCCATCCGCTAAATAGTATTTTTCACCGTCAAAATATAAAATCACGGGGGGAAAATTTACTCCAGACTCCATCAATTCGGCATATTCCTCGATAGTTTCTAAGTCTAATTTACATCTTGACTGGGTTTCTGGAGTATCGACAATCTGACTAATATCAACAGATTGTATAATGACATCTTTAGACTTATTCTCCGTCAATGGTTTTACTGGATTATCATTAGTTGTTTTCATCATTGAATTACTAGACGAATTTAGATCTGATTCAGAACTATAATTCAGAGGTGATTGTTTATGTTCATCTGCTTTTATAGAATCAGAGGAAGACTTGATTTCTGAGTTATTATCAACATTCAGTGATTGTTTATGTTCATCTGCTTTTATAGAATCAGAGGAAGACTTGATTTCTAAGTTATTATCAACATTCAGTGATTGATCGGAAAAATTAGCCTCAGATATTGCGTCAACAGAAGGCTGACTATCAGATTCTTCATTACTATTTGTGGGCGATTTTTCATCTAAATTAGTCTCCGAATCAGAAATTTCCTCTTGATCTTTTGAAGGGGGAGTAGATGTTTTTTCAAAATCAGACTGATTGTTATTTTTGTGTCCAACATTTTCATCAGACTTAACTTCTAAAGAGGTTTTTGTTAATTTTTTTGATTCTGAAAATAGTTCAAGATTCTTTATTTCAGCATAAATCCAGTGTTTAGGCTTATTAAGACTACTCCCTTTTTCAATCAGTTTGACTCTTTCTCCTTCCACTGCCATTACTTCACAGATTTTTTTACCTAGTTGATGTTCTGTATCGGGATTTTTAAAAATAACTACATCGCCATCTTGAAAAGATACAATCAATTCTAATTGATTCATTTTGAAATCTCCATAATTTTTAATTAAATAATCACAGAGGCACTTGAAATCTTTACAAGTAAAAAGTTTCAGAGTTTTGCCTTCTGCTTTTTTTAAGTTACGTTAGATGAAAAGGAGATGACAAAAAATGGGCGAAAGGTTAATTGAAGGAAAACTATATCTGGCAAGTGTTTTAAAAAATTGTTGGGTTCAATTTCTTTACATATATTAATATTTTTGTTTTTGATTTTTTGATGAGAGTTATTACTAAAGATAAAAAAAGAGATGCCCATCCGTAATAGTCATCTCCAGAAACACTGAAATTAGTGAGTTTTGCGTAGCCACACTATAGCTGAATATATTTTTCCCTAACCCCAAACTGAGGACTTAGAGAACGCCAAAGAATAATTGATCCTAATCATACGAATAAAATCAATAGATCCAAAGATAGTTGTAGAAAATTCCTCTCAATTAGGGGTAGAGCCGAGATACGGATACTGTTGGCGAAAATAATCATTATGGTAATTAAGCGTAATCCGAAAAGATTATTTAGTACATAAATTCTAGCTAAGGAAGTAAAGAGACATCCAAGTAATACATGGGAAAGTGGGATATGATCAAAGAAATTAAGAAGGAATAGAGAGGTGAACAAATGTCTCTGAATCCACAACCAATCCCACCAGTTCCAGAAGATACATATAAGGTAGCTCAAGCAGCATTTCCCAAGGGTAATCTTTATCTACGCCTACTTCATGAATTAGGAGTGTTTTATACCGATTGCGATTTTGACAACCTTTATTCTCTATATGGTCAACCAGGCTGAGGGGGCGACAATGAAGGTAAACAGACTTATTTATCGATGATGTTACAATACCAAAAATCGAGCATCTAAGATTACCTAAATCCAAGAATTTGTATCCTGTTTACTCTACTCCAATCTATAGCAGCAATAATCCTGACTCTGATGAACCCTACAGAGTGGAAAAGGTCATTGAAATTAGTGATTTCATTGATCTATGTTTTACAGCAATCTGTGAGGAAGAAATAAACCGCAGTACAAAACGTGAAATTAAGAAATTCTTACAATGGTTCACAGTTACTGGTTTTTACGCCCAAGTATTCGTCTATATTAAAGGTAGTTTCAATAAAGCGGATAACGAACAGTTACAACAATGGTTAGCATCTCGTATCGCTAACAAAGAAAACCGCAAATCTTACGCTAGTCTTATTGTCGAGCTTCGAGAAAATCCTGCTTTTTATAGTAATTTGACCTACCTTAACTTATTTGGTAAACTAGCCAGTCAGATGAGGAAAGAGTGGAAGACTGTGGCAGGAGAAGAGGCGATCGCACGCAATCATATTCCAGAAGCGATCGCCCTCGAAGCTATTGGATTTGTAGAAAGAACAGTGGTTGAGTTATATACGGGGGATTTACGAGAGGCTCATATTTTGGCGATGGAGGTTGCTCGTAAAAAGTTTAAGTTACCCCCAGTAAGAATAATTGACGAAAGCCTTATTTACCAGGATTATCCAACCCTCAAACTTTCTAAGAAAGATGTTAATAACATCATCGAGTTAATTGAAGGTGGTTTTTCAGTTAAAGAAATAGCAGAAGCGTATGAAGTAACAGAATCCACTGTTCGTTACCATCTACAACGCCGAAGCCAGAAGATAGGGGAATATAACCCCCTAGATAAAGCTAGTTAATGTGAGTTTTGTCTAACCAGTTATCCCCTAACAAAATCAAGATCCCCGAATCTTTCGGGGATCTTATTTTTTTTGCCCCCTTTAGATTTTTTCCTCTTTGAAGTACTTGGATTACCAAATCCTTCTGGTCGCTCTCTTCCATTTACACAAAGTTTGTGGGGAGGAACAGTAAAAAATTTGTATTCCGCACAACCTTTTCTTTTAGAGATTATATCAACAAGTTTCTTCTCCTGCTTCCATAAATTACGAATTGCATCAATAACTTTACCGTTGTCGTTTTCTTTTGCCCATCTTAAAGAGTCCTCAAAAAATATTTTGTGTTCTTTCTGCTTAAATAGCTCCCAATTATCATCTATTGGAGAAAACATAGAACAATCATTTATACTAGCCTCATTAACAATTTTAAGACGAGCATTTATATCATCTCTCCATCTGTCCGTTAATTCACGTTTAGATTTTTGATGATGATTCGAGAATGGTTTTAAAAACCCACTATTTTCAATGGATTCGACGAAATAACTGTGTACCATGTCAAACCAAAGTGAATAACAAAAATTTGGGGGGCTATTTTTTCCCAATTGTCTTTCTTTAAGACAAATCTTAAGAGCTTCAAGCATCTGGGCAAAGTACTCTGCTAAAGGTTGTACTAGATTACCAGTAATTTTTTCCAATTCAGCTTTAGCTTTATCATTGGGAATGACTAAGACTCTTAGCCATTCGGATATATCTCGATATTGTATTAGGAAATTTGATAATATTTGTAGGTCTAGTGAGTCTAAATTTATACCATTAATTGTATATTCGGTTTGAACAATAGTTGGTAATATACCTATTTGATCGATTGCCTGTTCCAGTGATAGCATATATTCATGTTCAGTATAAACTTCTACTTCATCGGCAAACAAATTTGGCAAAAGTACGATGTTTTCAGCTATCGGATTTTTTGAGCTAGGTTCTCGTTGAAAAAACATAATCTTTAGTATTACTAAACAATATTAGTAAATATTTACTCTCAATCTAACATTTATTTTAGATTTTGGTGATGTACTAACTAAAAATCATTTAATCTTTTTTTAGCTTAGGGTTGCCAAATTACTAGAAAATAATCGCTATAATAATTGATCTAACTAATAAATCATCATCGGTAACTGTCACACGATAAAAATTACCATGCCCTAGCTCTACCCAAAACTCTTTAATATTTGCCGTTTTGAAGTATTTGAATAATGATTCTTTAGAGCTTCTGTAATTGCTTTTTGTGAAAGAATTTGTTAACATAACGTTAGTTTTGAAAGGTAAAGTTTTCCAAAACTGTTAAAAAAAGTAAATAATGCCATGAAATTTAAAAATCTGTTTTCGGTATTATTTTTTACTTATTACTTATTAACTTAAAGCGTTTAATATTTCCAGTATTAAACTTTTTTTAATGTCAAAAAATAATTTTTAACAGCAACTCCAATCTTACTTCAGATTTAAAAAATTATCCATAGAGTATAATTATACTTACCTTTTTTAGGCAATATCAAACTCTTCAAAAAAAATATTACAAATATAAATAATATTTAAAAAACTGAAAACTATTTATAAATATATATTATAGCTATTCTTAGTATCATTGAAGTTAGTAATAAACAAGCAAAAAAGATATAATACAACTATATAAACGAATGTTTTTGAGGGGATATTTTTTTGAAGTACTACAGAAAATATGGAATGAAATGAAAGAAAATGGAAAGTTTTTTTATTTAAATTTATGGATGTACAATTTATCGATTTGAATAATATTATTGTTCACCTTACGTTTTTTCCTAATTTTTGAGTAACATTGTTAATGTAAACCGCTTTGTTTAGTCACGCATTTAAATGGTTTTTGTGGGGATTTTTATCCCCTTGAGGATTAAATTTCAACTAAGAATCTTTACAGATTCGATAAATTACACTGCTTGACCATTGTCTTCCTTGTTTTGTAGCTATTCCCTTCAGATTCAAATAATTTGCTATCTTTTGATAACTTTTTCCTGATTTGCGATGATTTTTGATGATTCTGATAACATCCTGTTGGTTATCATCAGTGGTTAATTCTTTGTCTTCAGTCTTATATCCATACTTCGGTTTCCCGTAAGCATAACCACCAGTTTTAGCCTTAGCTTTTCTTCCTCCTTGTGTACGCTCGTTTATAGTGTCTCTTTCTAATTGAGCAACGGCACTCATGACAGTTAGGATCATTTTGCCCGTTGGTGTAGAGGTATCTACTTGTAAGTCAAGTAAAACTAACATTTTATTTTGTGGCTCTAACACATCCTCAACTAAAGTCAATACATCTCTAGTATTTCGTGCTATTCTGTCAAGTTTTAAAGCGATGATACCCTCAGCTTTATTTTCTTTCAAAAATTTAATAGCTTGATTAAATATTGGTCTAGTTTCTTGGTCGGCTTTAGTACCTGTTGCTACTTCTTTAAATATTTGTATTAATTCGTAATTAAAAGCCTTACAATAACTTTCTATTCTTTCAATTTGATTCTGTAGTGAAGTATTGTCTTCTTGTGATTCACTACTAACTCTGACATAACCAACTAATTTTTTAAGCATAATCGCTTAAACTCTTTATATTTCAATAATTATATTATATTTTATTATTCTGATAATGTCAATAAAAAGAATGATAAAATAGCTTTAAATTATTGCTATATATAAGTTATAAAATTTTTTGGTTTAAAAGATTGATCAAGATCGTAGTTTTTCAAAAAAGTAGCTTGTTACAGCTACTATGAATTATTTAGAGATTAGGAAAAAATACGATTTTAGTAACAATACCTAACAATCCTGTTACTAAAACACCAACGAACCCAAAAAAGCCTAAAGTTAAAGTATTAAAGCGGTTATTTATGGATGTCTCTAACTTGTCAATTTTGCTATTGAGCTTATCCCCTAAAGCATTGGTTTTAGTGTCTAACTTTTCTGCTAAAGCGTCTATTTTGCTTTCTAACTTTTCCTCTAGTGAGTCTATCTTGTTATCCAGCTTGTCTATTTTTGCATCTAGTTTATTTAGTACATCAATTAAGCCAACCTCGATTGTTTGTGTCATGATAAAATGTCCTTAAGTTTTATGTAAATGATAAAGGAGTAGTTGACCGCTACTCTTTTTGGTTTAATTCTAACCTACACTTTTACTGTATCCACTTCATTATTATTTGTCAAGACAAAATATAGACATTTTATAGTCAAGTCTGCTATACTATTTTGTATAGTCAATTTATAGATAATGTTAAGGCAATGGCAAAAGATAAATTAATAACGGTACGAATAAAACAAGAATTGTATGACAGTTTTAAGTTATGGACTGAGAACCATAATTCTAATATTTCTGATACTCTGAGAACTTTTATACTAAATTGCCTTAATGGTACTGATAGACAAAATATAGACATTGCTGATGTTGGGAATAATGAGGATACTCTAAAAAAGTTAGAAGCTAGTCTATACAAAAAACTATACACTCAGCTATATAATGATTTGTCTAGTCATTTTATAGATAATGACTATTCTGAAAAGATAAAGCATTGTCTAGTCAAAAGATAGTTAATGATATAGACAATAATTTATCTAGTCAATGTATAGACAGTATAGACAATAATAAGTTAACCGATACTATTAAAGAAGATATTACAGAAAATAATACCCTCTCAGAATCATCTAGTTTGCCCGTAAATGAAGAATTAGGTCATTAACATACCTGATACTGAAGACAAGCCCGTAAATAACAATATTGTTTTAAGTGATGATGGGATAGTTGATTCTGAAAGTTCAATAAAAACGTTACCAGTGGATAACGAAAACCCATACATCAAAAATTTAGCGGTTGAGGTTGAAGCTGTAACAGAAAGTAAAGATACTGTTAATTGTGACAATGAGATCGGCACATTAAAAGAAGCTCTGGATAATATTATTTTGCCCGAATTAGCAAAGAATGAAAATATGTCTCATTCTGCAATAGCGAAATTGTTAGAAGGGAAATATCTGACTTCAGTTACTGGTAAATCGACTAAATGGCAAGGTAGCTTAGTTAAAAGAGCTTTGGAATATCGCAAAGAGGATAAAGTATAGTATTTTTAAGAGTTTTTCTCTATTTACTCATATTGCGATCGACTCAACCGTGAACGATTCTGATGGTTTTTTATTACGACAAAGGAAAAAGAATAAAATTAATTTTTTAAGGTAATCAAAGGTCTCCAATTCTTCCTTGTGGCGAAAGTTATTAACTTGCCTGAATATCAATAATTTTGCCGTCACTTAGGCGGAAATAGAAGGTTCGCACAACTAGGGGCAAACTACATTTCAAATGTTTACTATACAAGGCTTTCAAAAATTAGATGATTTTTTAATAATTCTCTCAGTAATCGCTATCATTAATTAGCATGACTTATATTTAAAAACATAATATTTACAAAAAAATCTTTGCCTAAAATAGAACTTTGTAAAGTGAAAAACCATGCCATCGAAGTATTGTAAATACATATTTAAAATAATAAACATTGCCGAAAATGAAACGAACTCGGCAAAGTATGTGATTTGTATTTCTTATCAATTAAGTCTTATTTTACAACTTTTTATAGTACTGATGAATTGATTGCCCCTCGTTGCGCGAACCTTCTATTTCCGCCGGATAGTAGAAAATTCGTTTCATTTTCGGCAGAGATCTCCTAAATATTTTTTTATCAATCTTTTTCAACTCTATATATATATTAAGTAATTTTTGTCAAATAGCTTTTAAATGGTATATTTATAAGACTTATTATTTAATATAAGACGATCTGAAATAAATTTTTCTAACTAAAACTTCAAAAGGGTTATATATCAATAGTTTTTATGTAAGTTGCACTTGGTTGTACGAACTCTATGTTTCCGCCTATTAATATTAACTATTGATCCACTATTATATTCTGAATTCTTGTTTAATAATTCTTGAGAAAATATTTTATGAAATGGGATTAATAAACTAATTAAAATAAGACTAAATCATCTGATATTTTTCATACAATCGATATTTATTAAATATCTGATAAATAAAATATAATCATTTTAATATTACCTTTATAGTCTTTGTAGAAGAGCAAAATTTATTTCATACTTAACCATTATTTACTAACAATTTTCCTAAATTATTCAACCCAATATTAAAAGATAAATCTCGTAACTCTTCAGCATTGGGATAATTAGTAAAAATCCACATATTTAACGGACGTTCCACATAGGTTTCTAATAAATTTTTAATTTTTCTCCCCCCAAATAATAAATTATTTCCCTCTTTCATTTTATTAGTTAAAAACTCCCCTACACTATCATTAAAAGTAATCTGAAATTGATATTTATCTTGAGCATTCTTGACTAATTGACCAAGAAATTTATCGCTAATTTGAGTGACAAAATCAGGGCGTAAAGTATCAAAAACTACGATATTATCTCCTAAACGATTTAATAATTCAGCCCTGCCAATACGGCTAGTAAAATACCAATCAACTTCCTGTTTAAAGTGGTTTTCTACCTCCTCATAGGTGAGAATTTCCCCCTGTCGCGCTCTTTTCATAATTCCCTCACGGATAATTGTACCCGTTTGCGGATCTGATAAATCAGAAGCACCGATATTACTGGTAAAAATAATTGCTGTTTGGTTAAAATAAGCGGTTTGCCCTTTTCCGTCTGTAAGTCGCCCATCTTCTAATATCTGCAAAAACTTGTCTAATACCTTCGGATGTGCTTTTTCTATTTCATCAAACAAAAGGATACTATAAGGCTTTTCTAACACACGATTGGTTAATTGCCCACCTTCTTCATAACCTACAAATCCGGGGGGTGCACCTGCTAATTTTTCGGCGGCGTGTTCTTCTTTGTATTCGCTCATGTCAAATCGAGCAAAGGCTTTTTCATCGCCAAATACTAACTCAGTGACGGCTTTGGCTAATTCGGTTTTTCCTACACCTGTAGGACCAACAAAAAAGAATATGCCCTTTGGTTTGCCACTATTACCGCTATTACCCGTCATGGTTAAACCAACTCTAGCACTGGTTAACATTGTTGTAACTGCTGTTACCGCTCTCGGTTGCCCGATAACTCGACTGGATAACTGTTGTCTTGCCTGTCGTACTTTTTCGGGGTTAAGTTGCGCCCAAGGATCTTCTTTTAAGCCAAATTTGTAATAATCTACTATGCGCCAAATTTCTTTCTGTTTGACGGGGATTCTTTCTTGATGGGAGGTTAAACGCAAGGCATCTAAATCCATCGCCCGAAATCCGTCGGTTAAGTCGGCAAATTCTTCGGCTATGGTTTCTAATTCTGAGGGTTGGTTGTCTGATTTTTGGGTGTTGATGGTTTCTCCCTGATAAAATCTATTCAAGAAACGCAAGGCAAATTCTTTTCTCTCTTCTTTGTTGGGGTAGGATACTTGCACCATATCTACAAAGGGGTTATGTTGATGCAACCATTCGGGAATCCGTTTTAAGTCATCGGCGATGATGATAACGGTATTGCGATAACCTGTTAATTCTCCTTGTCTGATGACTTCTGCTTCTAATAGGCATTTTTTCAGTAGTGCTAAGGGATTTCTTTCGTCTGCACTGTAACGACTACCATCGCTGGTTAACATATCCCCTAAGTTAATGATAGATGCGATCGCCCTTTTCGATTGAGATAATACCGCCCTTAAATCACCAAAGGCATCTTCAGGAGATTTTCTCGTATTGAGATTTTGAGGCATTCTTCCCCCCGGATTTCCTCTTGATGGTGGTGATAAGGGGTTGTTATTACTAGGGTTAGTAGGCGAGGGAGGATTATTAATTTCACTGTTACCAAGACTAGCTTGATGTTTTTCTGCAAGACGATGACGGGCTAAATTTTGAAATTCTTTTTTGGCTTCATCACTGTTAAAATTAAAACCATCAATCATGTCGTAGGTGACGATAATTTCAAAGCCTAAATCTTGAAAATAACAGGTGAGAAAATTTTCTAAGTTTTGATAATTTCCCTGCCATAAAAATTGGTCATGAATGTTACCATAAATAATGCTATGGAGACGATGGTAACGGTGTTTAATAAAATCGGTAATCCAACGGGATGAGACTAATTGATTCATTTTTTTCTTGATTATATGTATTTTGTAGAGTGAGCAGTGTATCGGCTAAATATTTAAAAATAAATTAGGAGATATTTGAAAATAATTACCCAAGATTTGAGCCTGAATTTTGTTAATATTTTCCTTTCCTTTTCTAATATCATTAACTATTTTTTCTGAACCCATTATCTTAACTAATTCTTCCGTTGATAACCCCTTTGATTCTATAAAATGTTCTAAAATTTCTAAGGGAGACACATTAGCCCAATCATCAATTTCATAGGTTTTTTCTTCATAATCTTCAATTAATTTTACTAGCAATTTTAATAACACTGATTCTTCTAAAGTTCTATTTTGTCTTTTCGCAATTAGTTTTTCAGCAACGGCTAAATATTCTTGATACTCTGTTTCATTATCGATAAGTTTAGGAATGATTTTACTATCTGTTAATAGTTGTAAATAATTAGCTTTATTTAAAGTAAGGGTCATTTTTCCAATCCTCCTTGTCATATTCTGCATGGGTTAAAAAGTATTTAAAATAAGCTATTTGTTCTTGATAATCAATATCCAAAATCAGACGATATTTATTCCCTTTGATATTAAAAACTGTAAAATTACCAACTGATTCAGCATCTCGATATATTTTTTGTACGTCTAATAAATTTCTCCATTCTGCTTGTTTTATAGTTTTACAAAAAGCCTTAATTATTTTTTCGACATCTGGATATTTTAATGTCGCTTGTTTGAGTTTTCCAGTGGAAATTAAGTGCATATTTTCATCATAATTTAATAATAAGTAGAGTGAGTATTGTTCCCATAAATATTGAAAAATTAGCCTGAATTTTAATTCAGGGCATTAAATACTTTGACTTCGACTTTGATCATAATTTGGTAATTCATCAGCTGTACGAGTAATACGTTGGGGATCTTTATCTTCCCACCGTAATTCATCCATTTTGATACCAAATTCTGCTTGTAACAACTCATGTAATTCAGTTATTGCTCCTTCGGCTTCATCACAAGTAGCAATAACTTCTCCATTAACATTAGTGCTAGTAGTTTTAGTATAACCATCAATATCGTAGTAAATTTTCCCCTCTACAGGCACACTGACGCTGATTCCCTTACCTGAGTTTGTCGCCGCCCCTAAAATGATAGCCGTCGCAGGATGATCAGGATGTTCCGCTTGACGATACACTAAGTTAAACCCCATTTCCTCTAAGGATTGGGCAATACTATCGGCGATATAGTCTCTTTGTTCTGCTTTTAGTTGTGCCTCATTAGCAGTTTTGATGATATTTTCGCTTTGGGTTTGGGCTTGGGTTAATATCTGCAATGGTTGCTTAAAATCCTCAAGTTCGATAGAACTTTGTATCTGAGTTTGTAGCTGTTCTAACTCCGCAACAAGATGATGACACCAAGAAAAAACCACTTGATCGGCTTTTAAACCGCTTATAAGAGCTTGTAGTTCACTTTCGGCTTGTTTTGCTTCATTTTTCGCCTTCTCCCATTGTTTTTGACCTTCTAACACCCTTTTAAGATGTCGATCGAGCAATCCTTGACAATCTTGTAGTAAAGGCTTTACAACTTCAGGATTGCCACCATTAAAGGCTTGTTGTAACCGATTCAGCTTAGATTCTACATTTGCCGTACCGTTAATATCAAACTTAGTGCGGATAGCATCATCAATTTGTTGTAACTGTGTCTTTAATTCTGTAAACTCAAATTGGAGTTTTTCAATCTCTGCCCGTCGTTGTTTTTCCGCATCATCTCGCCGTTTACGACTCACCGCTAAATAAATATCCGCTTTAATTTCTTCTATTTCTGACGTTATCGCCTGTAATTGCGTCTCATTAGTCGCTTTTTGCCTTTTTTCCTCTAATTTTGCCACTCTATCTTCTAATTGCTGTGTATCTTGAGGGTAGAGAGAATCTTCTTGATGAGTAATATCGAGTGCGATCGCCTCTATCTGAGAATTTAGCTGATTACGAAGATTATTTAACCTAATTTCCCTTTGTCGAGCGATTTCCGCATCTCTTTTGCGTTTTTCTTCATCCGCCTTTCTCTTTCTTTGTGCTTCTAGCTGTTGCTGTCTTTGTGTATCTAATGTGGCACTAGTGTATTTAGGGCTACCACTCATAATATTTATGGGAAATTAACTATGTTCTGATTATCTCACAAAATCCATCAAAATGGTTGTTTTACCGTAGAAAAGTCATAGATATAGTCAACGTTTAATATAGAAGAAGACTATTCCCTTATTTTCACCAATGAAGTTATTATATCTATAATAGTAATCTTAGCAGCTAAAATTATGACTAATGGTTTCGGCGATGATAGTATTCCCATACCCTATTCAAAACAACAAAATGAACAAGATAATAATCACCCAAAAAAGATACTCTCTCCTAATATTAAAGAGATAGAAAAAGAAGCAATTATCGAAAAAGAAAAGTTACAAATAGAATTAGAGAAGTTTCGATATCAAGTTTTAGAAATACAAAATCAGTTATCTATTAGTAACAACAGAAATAATGAGCTTGAAACTCAATTAAATAATGTTAATCAATATAATATTCAATTAAAAACTGAGTTATCTGAAGCCAAAGCAGAAATAGAAAAATTTAAAAAAGAGCAAAAAAATAAGTCACCAGGTGATATTTTTGATTGTTTTTGATTGTTTTAATAAGTAAAATTTTTATGATTATAGAATTAACTAAATTTAAAAATCCCATATACTTTGATTTTGTTCACTATCTTGTGATTGTTCCTTCTGTTTAAGTCCTAACCGAGGATTTTTATTGGTAAGAATTGAATTTACTTCGGATATATAATTTATAGCTTCTTCAATTCTCTGGTCTAAAATTTTTATTCCTTTTTTTGGATTTGGATGTTGTAATTTCCATGCTACATTTGTTGCATCTCTTTCAACACTTCTAATTATTTTTTGACTGTCTCCTAATTTTTCTTGACAAATAAGTTTTTGCTTTTCAGTTAAATTCTTTTCTTTATCATAATATAATTTTTTTGTTTCTTCAAGATATTCTTTTGCCTTAAAAATATATTCATTTATTTCCATAGTCGTTCGTTTATCTGTCAAAATTCCATATACAACGTTACCAACATCAACACCAACATCAACAATACTATCAACAATATTAGAAATACCATTTTTTTCGGAATAATTACCAAATTTATTATTTTCTGTATATTGTTCTGAATCTAAATCATAATTTCGGGTTTTATGTCTCGGTGTTTGAACAAAGTCTTGTTCATTTCCTCTTAAATTACTTTTATTAAATTCCTCATTCCAATTATTATTTTGTTGTTCTAAACCATTATCTATTTCACCTAAATTTTGTAGTTTTATCTGTTTTTTTTGATTATTTATAATTAGTTCTTTGTCCTCTTGAATATCTAAAACTGTGGCATTTAAAAAAGGACTATTAATCAAATCTGATTCGTTAGCTAAGTTAAGACATAGAGATACATTTTGATTTAGGTTATTGGCTGATTTCCATAGTTTTTCATTATTTTTTACATTCCATAATTTAGTAGTTTTTTCGTTTGGATAGTTTAGTTTTTCAAAAACAACTTCATCCTGATTTTGAAAATTATTTTCGTAAACTAACTGATGTGATTGTTTATTTGTCTCGATTACTATAGATTCTGATTCTTCTGTTTGTCTTTGATTAATCTGATAAGATTTTAAAAACCACTCATCTTTAACATAATTAAAAAGAGACTCAAAATTACTCATTATTTTAGATGGAATATCAAAATCATCATTTTCAAACATATTATCCATCTCACACACATAACCAAAAAAACCATAAACTGGTCTTCCACAAGTATCTTGAGTGTATTCTTGGTTTTCTTCTGAAGAGGAAATCAAATCTCGTACCAGACAAGTAACTCCTACCAAACAATACTGTTCATTTTTTACCAATACCCAACGAGGATGATCTGATAAATTTTTAGTTTGAACAGATCTCATACTGGGAGAAATATAACTTTCAAGCCAATTTTTTGTCTCTAAATCAAAATCATTTGGCAATGTAATAAATCGAAAATCGACTTCATAAGTTCTGGTATAAACAACAGGTTTCCATTTAGGTTTAGACATCTAATTGCATCTCCGTTCCACTTAAATATAGGTTAGCATTAGTCAACTCTTGACTGAGAAATCTCATCTGTTTTTTCAATCCTTCAATTTGTTCTTGATTATTGTATAAAGTACCCTCTAGGGATTTAATCTGTTCAGAATTAAACCAACGGTCTAAAAAATTACCTTCTCTAAGGCTATTCAAATTATCTCTATTGCTTTTAGCTATATTTTCTTGCTGTCTAAGTTGGTTGCTATAACCACAATAAATGGCAAATACTAGAGGAAGGTGCATATTTTTTGGCTCTATCTCACCAGTATTTTTATTCTCAGCTAACTCTTTACCTAAACTAACTGGACAAATCATAGTAAGCCAACCAGAATTGGGTTGAAAAAAGATACGAAATATATTTTTTATATCTTCTAAAATTTCATCTTTATTTCTGTGGAAGCACTGATCATATTTGGTGATGGTAATAACTACTGGATAAGGATTTTCATTAGTTGGTTGTTTTGCTTGTGCTAGTTTAGCTAAATAGCTATTCATTCTAGTAACACCAGCTCTTCTCGCAATGATATTGAGTTGAGACTCAGTGAGTTTTTGCTTTAAAAGCTCTCCAGAAATACAAAGAAAAACACAAGACGATTCTACTAAATGTGTTGTAAGAATTTTAACATCAGATTCTGTTTGAGAATCTGACATTGCCCCACCTCGATAATCTAACCATTCAAAACCCATCATATGTTTTAAAGCATAATTGAAATCGAAAACATAATTATGTGGTTCATTTCCCGTTGCTGATGGCCAACGATCTTCCCCTTCTTCTGCAAAAACTAATTGTTCCCATTGTTCTGTGAGACGTAAATCATCATCCATATCTTGACAAGAAAGAGAAAAACCTTGTAGTCCTAATTGCATTGTGGAGTATAGCCCCAGAATATAACAAGTTTTTCCTGCCCCTGTTGTACCTAACATTGTAATTTTTATATTTTGTGTCATATTATTTTAAAAAATGGCTCTGTTACTTTGAGTATGATAAATTGTTAATAAAAAAGAGGCAGGAATGGGCAATCGCTTAGTGTTAAAGACTTCTAGGATTTATAAATTGCAAGTATTTTCGGAGTTTAACAAAAGAGGTATGAATAACTTAAATTTAATCAAAAATTGCAAAAGGATCTAAGTTTTCTATTCTCTGTGAAATTATACCACTCTTTATAGCTAAGATTTCCTCTGTGTATTTATCTATAGTCATGTTATTTTTTATCAAAGGAATTTTTTTTATGTATTTTTCAAGAGATTCACAGGTAGCTTTAATAAGTTCCCATTCTTTTTTGTGTAATTCAGCTTTTGCTTTAGCGTTAATAGCTTTTTCATGATTACTTTCTTCTCCAGTAATTTTGCTAACAATCCAATTAATATTTCCTCCTAATCCTTGACTATTTTTAGCAAATTCTTCAGCTTCTGATTTAGATTTTACCAATGATTTTTGAGCAACATGATAACGATTAGAAACGGCAGTATTAAGTATAAATAAAAGTGGAATGGGAATGTTTATTTGCTTAACCCCACATCCAACAGGAATAAAAGCTCCTAAAATATTGTTACTACAATTAATAGTAGTAATTAAGCCTTCAAATGGTTTTATTAATTGATTGGTAATATTTTCAAGTAAATCAAATTTAGTTAGAAGAATTGAAATAGATAAAGGATGTTCTAATTCTTTCAGACTATGATTAATAAGACTAATCATTCTACCTATTTGACTATTTCGTACTTTTCCTTGATTTAAAAGAAAAGAATCACAGAATATCATTATTCCATCAGCTTCTTTCAAATCTTGTAGTAGTAATTTAGCTTGTTCACTATCTTGAGTTTCCGTTAAAGCCCGTCCACGATAATCTGACCATGAAAATGTCAAAACATTATCTCCTTGATAACGGAGATCAAAATCATAATCTTTTCGCTGATCTGTTCCTAAAGGATAATTTGCTTGACGAATATTTTCCGCTAGTTCGACCAATCTTTTATGATCTTCATTGGCTGTAGTTTTTAATCTAAAACCTTGTACACTTTGCTGTAAAACTCCATAGAGCGATGCCATATAAGTTGTTTTACCGACTCCACTATGTCCTAACATGACAATTTTCATAATTTTAAAACTCATCAAATGGATCTTTACTTTTAGTCTGTTTACTATTACTAATAGTATTTTTATTTTTAGGTTTTAATTTATCTGGGAAGGTTTTATTTTCAGTTGAAGATTGAGAGCTTTTTGATTGATTTGTTGGTTTTTGCTTTCTTTTAGCTAGGTAAAAAGCAAGTAAAACTGACAATGATAAGCTAATAAAAAATATAAATATTATTACATTATTGGATAATATACTTAAATTTTTTATGTTCGTAAAAATAATAGAAAAAGTTAATCCACTAAAAATAATAAATAAAATAATAAATAAATAATCTGGTTGTTTTTTATTTTTCTTATTTTTTTCTTCTTTGTTAATATTTTCCTGAGTAGCTTCAACATTTACGTCTTTTGAATTTTCCGAAATAGAAGGATTTTTATCTACATTTTGATTTATTTCTCCTTTCTGTATTGACGATTGGGAAGACTTTTCAAGCACTCTATCAGTACAATCATTTTTTCCCGTAGAGTCATTCTCAGGAATATTTATTTCAGTTTGAATCTTTGATTCTTTCGTATATATCTCAAAAGAAGTAATTCCATTAACTGTTACATTTAAAAAGGGAGCATTCTCAAGGTCAGATTTATTCGTTAAATTTAAACATAAAGAAACTAAATTAACTGAATCTTTAAGAATATTATCAATAGTAATTGACCACAGCGAATGATTATATTCAGAAGAACTAGGATATAAATAAATTTCTTTTTCGCTACTTGTATTGTATCTTATTTTTTTATAATCAATATCTAAATACTTTTGGTTATTAATTTCTCCATATTTACTAAGGTTTTCGTTATAAGAAACACGAATTGGTGATGATAATTTTTTTCTTGTATTCCAATGTTCCAAAATATAATTATAAAGAGGTTTAAATAAATCAATATTTGGCTCTAAAAAACAATGAATTGCCTCTACATTTTCATTAACAGAAATCACATAACCAAAAAATCCATATAAGGGACGATCATATTTATCTTTAGTCTCTTCAATAACATTATGTAAATCTCTAGCTAAACAAGTAACCCCAAAAACACAATATTGAGAGTTTTTTACAATACTAAATCTTGGATTATTAGTAAGTTTTTCGGCTGTCCTTGTTGTTACTTTAATATAATTCTCAATCCATTTTTTATCATCATCAGTAAAATTTTCAGGTAATGCAATAAACCGAAAATCTACTTCATAAGTTCTACCATAAACAATAGCTGAACATTTTGACATGACTTTAATACCTCATTTATTTTTTTTGACAAATCCACAAATAATCATGTTCTTCGATATGTTTATTTAATGCCCTTACTGGTGAAATTATAGGTTTGTATTCTTGTCTTTTTTTATAAGCCTCTTGATATTTTGCATTTGATATATCTGAATAAGTAGGCTCTTCGATTATTGTTTTCCATATATCATGTAAAAATCCACGAAAAGAATAACTTTTATCTTGATAATATCTTGCCATTTTTTCATGTTCAGCAATTTCTTTTTCTAGATATTTTAACTGTAAGTTAACTGCTACTTGCAAAGCAAATAGTAATGGTTTTTCAACATTATGAGATTCAATACCACAAGTAATAGGCAAAATACAACCTGATATGGAAGGACTTGCCTCAATCGCTGTTAATAAACCTCGAAAACTTTCTAACATTGATTCAGTGAATTGAGTAACTAAATCTGCTTTAGTGAGAATTATCGCCAGTGAAATAGGACGGTTAATATAAGGTAAAGTTTTATTAATCAAAGCCGTCATTCTACCTATTTGATTACTACGAATATCTCCACTTGCTAAAGCATGACCATCACAAAACATCATAATACCATCAGCTTGACGTAAATCACTTACTAAAAGTCTTGTCTGTTCACTATCTTGAGTTTCCCGTATTGCCCCCCCTCGATAATCAGCCCATGTAAAAGGAAATATATTTTTATTGTCATATTGTAAATAAAAGTTATATTCTCTGCGTTGATCTGTTGCTGAAGGATATATTCCTTGTGAAATATTTTGGGCTAACTCCATAAGTCTTTCATGATCATTAGAATTTTGTGCTTTTAAACCAAAACTTTCTATTCCCTTTTGCAGTATTCCATACAAAGTAGCCATATAAGTTGTTTTTCCTACCCCTGTATGCCCAATTTCAACGATACGCATTATTTTTTTGCACATAATGTGTAAAGTTATTTTACATAATTATTCGAGAATTTTTTGGTAAAGAATTGTTAACTTATTCTGAATAACTCTAATAATACAAACAAAAAAAATATATTGCAAAGCAACAATATGCTATCATAAAAACTTAGATACAATCGAGAACATAAGTACTCAGACAAAATTAATTGTATATAGGCGATGCACTCATGCGAGTGCGAAGCTGCCCGTTATTGTTATCAGAGGTTTGATATAAATAAAATGCACAATTAATTTTACTCACCTACTTAGAACTGAGGTAATTGTTAATCACTTGGCAATTTTATTCCTTTTTCTAACATTTTTTGTTCAAACATCTCTCTAAAATTAGGTTGATTAGGAACACCATTAAAACTTAAAATACCATTATTATCCACAAAAAATTCTAACCCACAACCAGAATCATCCTGTTTTAATATTTCTTGAACTAACTTTTTATAACGATTAGTTAAAGGTAATAATCTTTGATTTTTTGAGCCTCGCCAACGCAAATCACTGTGTAATTCTTCTTTATATAAACCATCAATTAATAAATCTATTTTACTTAAAAATAACTTCTGATATTGAGAACCATAACGAACTAAATTTTCTAAAGTATAACCAGTGTAACAAACAACTCCTAAATCTTTTTTTAACTTAATTATATCTATTAAATTACTTAATTCTTCTGCTTGTAACATGGGTTCTCCTCCTGAAAAAGTAACTCCTTCTATCCCTTTTTGAGTTAAAATCCAATCCGCTAAAAATTGAAGAGAAATTGATTCCCCTCCTTCTTCTAAATCCCATGATTCTGGCACAATACAATTAGGACAAGCAAATTTACATCCTTGTACCCAAATTACGGCACGAGAAAAAAAACCTAAAACCTTTACAGGAGATTGATAGCGAAAAATCCTTATTTGTTTCGTATTCATATTTTGTATGTTTAGATTGTTAAATCTTTGCAATTTTAGATTTGATTTTTGCGTACTTAAAAGTTTGTGAAAATTAGACCCCTAGCAAAGAGGAAATCAAAACTCATATTTTTAGTTCGATTGTCAGTTTTATCCAATTAGAATTAGCACGATTTAATTCTCAAATAATCAATTGGTATGATCTTAAAAGAAATATGTTTAATAAAATAATATGATTTTAAATAAAAACTCAGAACAACTATTACCCAACTTATTTACTACTAATGCTAATGAAAGTCAACTAAAAGCAATTCAAACCACAGAAGGAGTTTTATTAATCATAGCAGGTCCGGGCAGTGGTAAAACTTTTACCTTAGTTGAGCGAATTGTTTATCTAATCACCCAAAAAGATGTTACTCCTGAATCGTTATTTGTGGTGACATTTACCGAGAAAGCTGCCCATGAATTAACTACTAGAATTTCTAATCGTCTTAATCAGCTTAATATTCGTTTTAACCTTAACGAGATGTATTTGGGTACTTTTCATTCTATATGTCTGCGGTAGTTAGATGAATACCGAGAGTTTACCCGTCTTAAGCGTAACTTTATCATGATGGATCAGTTTGACCAACAATATTTTCTCTATCAAAGGTTAGCTGATTATCAGAATATTCCCAATATTGAATTAATTTGGGGCGATCGCGCTGAAAGTACATGGACTAAAACTGCTAAACTTTTAAGATGGTTAAATACTGTCAGTGAAGAAGCCTTAGAAACGGCAATTTTAATTAATGCCCCTGAAAAAAATGTTAAGACATTAGGATTATGTTACCAACTTTATCAACAACAGTTAGAAGCTGAAAACGCCCTTGATTTCTCTACAATCCAATTTGAAGCAATTAAGGTTATTGCAAAATCAACCCCAAGTTTTAAGCACTCTACAAAGCAAAATTAACTATTTGATGGTAGATGAATATCAAGATACTAATACCATTCAAGATAGGATTTTAAATTTAATCGCAGGGGATAATCCTAACCTCTGTGTAGTGGGAGATGATGACCAAGGTTTATACCGTTTCCGAGGGGCAACTATCCGTAATATTCTGCAATTTAAAGACAAATTCCCAGATAATAACTGTCAACAGGTAGAATTAACCGTTAATTATCGTTCTCACCCTGAAATAATCCATTTTTATAACCGTTGGATGAGAGAACCAGATTGGGTAATTAAGAATCAATCCTATCGTTATGATAAGCAAATTAAACCCCGTGGGGCTGATTTTCCTGATGTGCCTAGGGTAATGAAGGCATCTGGTTTAAGCAAGGTAGATTGGCATGAGGAAGTATTAGCTTTTTTATTAGAGTAAAAAAATAGTGGTAATTTAACTGATTGGAATCAAGTAGCTTTTTTATTTCGTTCGGTCAAAAATGACAAAGTAATTGCTTTAGCCCAATATTTAGAAGCTCATGGAATAAGTGTTTATTCCCCTCGTTCAAATCAGTTTTTTGACAGAGAAGAAATTAGATTAATTATCGGTGCTTTAATCTTTTTATTTCCTCAGTTTCCTAAGATTAGAAAATAGGCTGATAATATTGATTTACCGATTTGGGATTACTATGACAATGATTATTTTCGATTATTTGCTAATGAGTTACGAAAACCTGAAAATGAGGACTTGTTGAAGTGGTGTAAGCCCTTAGCTAAAAAACATTTAACTTTAATTGATAACACTAATTATGCTTTTTCTGGTTTATTTTATCAACTATTACAGTTTCCTTTATTTAGTCAATATTTAGACGAAAATCTCTTACAGCAAAAGGGATCAAAAATAGTAGGGTTATGCGTAATTTAGCTATTTTCTCTCAGTTATTAGCTAAGTTTGAATATCTCAATAATATTAATGTTTTTACTCCTAAATATTTAGATAGTTATTTACAAAAATTATTTAATCAATTTTTCCGTTTTTTAAAAGATGGCAGTATTGATGAATATGAAGATGAGGCTGAATATGCCCCTAGTGGTTGTGTTTCTTTTTTGACTATTCACCAATCAAAAGGCTTAGAATTTCCTGTGGTAATAGTTGATTCATTAGAAGCTGTACCCTATCGTCAAGATACAGAATTAGGAGTAATTTTAGAGGATAATTATTATCATCATCCACCTTTTGAACCTCTAACAGAAATTAAGTTTTTTGATTTTTATCGTCTCTTTTATACGGCTTTTTCTCGTAGTCAAAATTTATTAGTTTTAACTTGTCTTGAAAGGCAAGGTAGGGGGAAAACTCCTTCTAAATATTTTACCGATTATTTTAATGATCTTCCTAATTGGCGATCGCCATGGAATATGTGATGAACTATGAAAGGGAAAGGGGTTGGATTCCCACTGATGTTAGTCAACTTCGGGATGGTTGCGGTTTTGATATTCTTAGCGTTGAAGATAGAGAAGATGATAGTAACAATGTTCTAGTAAGAAGGATTGAGGTAAAAGGCAGAGCAGATTTTAACCAAGATATTTGCTTAACTAACAATGAATGGCGACGGGCGCAACAATTAGGGGATAGTTACTGGTTATATGTGGTATGGGGTTGTAAAACTAATGCACCGCAACTAATAACTATTCAAAATCCTGTGGTAGCTTTAGCTGGTAATGTTAAGGAGGTTAAACAAGTAACTCGTTATATCATTGGTGGTTCAACTTTAGCTCAGTATCATTCTGGTTAGATTGAATTATTTAACGACGATAATTAACATAGTAGTCTTCTAAGCTATTCGAGAGAAATACCTTGAATTTGTTGAAAAAGACTTGTTGCATAAGAATCTGTCATACCAGAAATGTAGTCTATGATCTTTGAAATTTTCTGGTATGAATTTTCAGAAGAAACTGCACGGTATTTTTGTGGTAGCATTAAAAGCAGTAACTTGTCTTTGCGACTGTTAGAAAAAATAGCATTAACAAACTTAGTAAATAACGTTCCTAATACTTCATAACCTGCCACTTGAATACGAACTACATCTGGATGAAAGAAAACTAATTGCGCAGTTTTTTGTTCAATTATTTTTAGATGAACAGCATAAGAAGTTTGGGATAATAGCGCTTTATCAAAAGTACCACTTAGAAGTTCTTGTTCATGATCTAAAAAAATTTCTGCTGTTGCCATAATCAGTCGGTTAATCGCTTTTGATCTTAAATATTTAACTTGTTCTTCTTCACTACAATTACTATATTTTTTCAAGTCTATTTGAGCAATTTGATTAAGTAAATCTTTTACTTCTTGAAAAGGTATATAACCCATACGATATGCGTCTTCTATATCAACAATAGAATAACAAATATCATCTGCTGCTTCAACTAAAAAAGTAAGGGGATGTCTTGCCCACCAAGCTACTTCAGAAGAACGTTTAATTAAACCTAGTACCTTTGCTATCTCAGTAAATAATGATTTTTCTGACTGAAAAAATCCGTATTTTAATATACTTCTCCCAGTGTAATCCTTGATTATATTGTTTGGAATAAGAGACTCTCTAGGGTATTTAGTGAAAGCGGCTAAAGTGGGATAAGTAAGTTGCATTCCACCTTTTATAGATGCTTCTTCTATGTAAGTTAGAATACGAAACCCTTGAGCATTTCCTTCAAACCAATCAAAATCATTTTTTTGTTCTTTAGTTAAATCTTGTATAAAATTAGTTTGATTAGTCAAACAACGAAATGCGTTTCGGATTGCATCTTCTCCAGAATGTCCAAAAGGAGGATTACCAATATCATGTGCAATACAAGCGGCTGCCACAATATCTCCAAAATCTTCGCAAATAAAATTTTTAAGTTTAGATCTTTTAATGATTTCTTTGCCTACAAATCTACTTAAAGAACGACCTACACAGGAAACTTCTAAACTATGAATAAGACGAGTACGAACATAATCGTTTTTTACAAGAGAAAATACTTGTGTTTTATCCTTTAGCCGACGAAAAGCAGAAGAAAATATTAATTTATCATAATCTTTTTGAAAGGGAGTGCGTGTAAAATCGAAATCTTCTGGTTCATCTTTTCCCAATCTTTTAGGATTTAGTAGTTGATGCCAATTCATCATTATATTTATACCTGCATATTATTATTAAAAAATTGGAGTTTTGTATGAAAATTTAAAAATTGCTGAGATTCTTATTATTAAAAACACTGACTTTTAGTATAAAATTTATAGTACATATAGCTTTAATATCAAATTTTTAGTTTATAGTCGTTTCAAATAAGAATGAAACAGTTTAAGAATAGTAATATTTATCTCAAAAACCCAGATAGTAGGCGATGCCAACCCTACAAAATTTTTCAACGTGTCTCAAACTTAATTGAAATAACTATAAGTAAAAATATTATCTGTACTACTCAGTATATTAAGAAAAAGTATAATGTCTAACGGCTCGCAGGGAATACACACAATTTATCAAGAACGTAGCAAATTCGTCGTTATTGGTCTTACGGGTAGAGCTGGTTCAGGTTGTTCTACTGTAGCTAATATCTTAACTCAAGACTTTAATCAAGTAAAATTACCTGAGCCATTTAGATCTAATTTTCCTAAGAATAGTGAGCGTAAATACACAATAGTCTATGATTATATCTCTCAACATTGGCAGAAATTTTATAAAATTTCTGTGGCAGATATAATCACTTTATTTATCTTAGATGAAAGTGTGGAAAAATTAACTGATTTTATACATACTAATTCTATAGAAACTAAAGATGATAATAAAGATAATGAAAATGATAAAAAAGAACTATTTAAACAGAAAATAAATAGTGATTATGATAAATATAAAGAAGAAAGAAATGAATGCAAAGAAATTTTGAAAAAGGATGAACAAGATATAACAAAAGAAGAATTTGAAAAATGTGATAATTTTTACTTTAAAACATTAGGTGATTTTACTTGCTCTATTAAAAAAACTATCACTGAAGTTTATCCCGATGTAAGAGAGGATAAAATCTATCAATTAATAGGCAATAATATTCGATTTTTTGATAAAGCATTTGTAACAAATACTGATAATGGTAGTTATCATAATATCTATAAAATAGCAGAAAAAATCAATACATTTATCAAATTAATTAGAAGGATAATTAAAAAGAAAAATAATCACCAGCAAAATGCAATGATTGTTATTGATGCTATAAAAAATCCATTTGAAGCATTTTTTTTTCAAGATAGATATTCTGCTTTTTATTTAATGTCTATTAATACTGGAGATGATACTCGGATAAAAAGATTACAGGAACAAAAAAACTTAAATAAAGAACAAATAAAAAATATAGAAGAATCTTCAGAATTCAAAAAATTATCAAAATTTATTACCGAGGATATTCAAAAATGTATAGAAATATCAGATATACATCTAAATAATCCACAACAAGGTAATGAAGACAGATCATTACTGAAAAAGCAGTTAGCCCAATATTTAGCACTAATTATACACCCTGGGTTAATAACGCCAAGCCCTACAGAAAGATGTATGCAAATTGCCTATGGAGCAAAACTAAACTCTGGATGTATTTCTAGGCAAGTAGGAGCTGTGATAACAGATCAAAATTATTCTATCAAAGCGGTTGGTTGGAATGATACTCCCGCAGGACAAGTTCCTTGTTTATTGCGTAGTGCAACTTCCTTGTTTAGATATGACGATAGAGAAGCATTTAGTGATTACGAAAACAATGACCAAAAATTTCAAGATACAATGAAAGAAACATATTTTAATAGTAATTCAAATTCAGATGAACTAAAAGGCAGAAATCTATCATTTTGTTTTAAGGATGTTAAAAATAGTATAGAGAGGGAAAAAAATCAAGTTCATACTAGATCGTTACACGCCGAGGAAAATGCTTTTTTACAAATCAGTAAATACGGTGGTATTGGAATTGAAGGCGGAATATTGTTTACAACGGCTAGTCCTTGGGAATTGTGTGCAAAAAAAGCCTATCAACTTGGTATTCAAAAAATAATATACATTGATCCTTATCCTGGTATTGCTGAGCCTCATATTCTCAAAAATGGACAAAAAAAACCAGAAATGGAATTATTTCATGGAGCAATAGGAAGAGCTTATCATCAACTATATCAACCAATTCTCCCTTATAAAGATGAATTAGCTATGTTAATTAAAATTAAATATAAAAATTATAAATCTCAGAAAGAGTTAGAAGAAGAATTAGAGCAAAAGACTAAAAAAAATCGTGAATTAGAAAAAGAACTTCAAGAATTGAGAAGTCAAAATGATCAATTAAAGAAACAAATTGAATAGTTAGTTTCTCGTAAATCAAAAACAAAAAATTTAGGCTTAAATAAAAAAAACTCCGTTTTCCTTTACACTTAAAATAATTACAAGTAATAAGTTTTATGACTGATAATCCCCGTTTACAGTCAAAAAAGCAAAGCAATAGTTAAATAAATATGAATTTTGAATGGGATATAAATAAAAATATTAGTAATCAACAAAAACATGGGATTACTTTTGAAGAAGCACAGTCAATTTTTGATGATTTATCCGCTATTATTTTTGAAGACGATCGATTTGCTTATGGTGAATCTCGATTTATCATCATAGGTCAAATATATTTAGAAACTCTCAATAAGTATATTTTAGGTATTGTAGTTTATACTGAAAGAGCAGACAAAATTCGGATTATTTCAGCGAGAAAAGCCTCTAAACAGGAAAGAAAACTATATGAATAAGAAAAATTTTTCTGATATGTCAAAAGAAGAAAGACAAAAAATTGTCTGGGAAATGTCTGATGAGGATATTGATTTTAGCGATATACCTGAAATTAATGAAGATTTTTTCAAGACAGCAAAAAGAATCGAACATCCTCGCAAATCCAAGACAGATAACGTTAGAATCAAATCAGATCTCATAAACTGGTTTAAAAGTCATGCTCAAGAAAATAGTTATGAAGTATTAATAAATAATGTTCTTGAAAACTATATTCACCATCAAACTGAAAATTAAATAAAACTACAATAACGCTGATTTTAGCCCGATTTTGCTTTACACAAATAACTACAAGTGATAAAGTTTATGTCAAAAGACGATCGCCCTTTAATTTTCCCGAACGAGATTATGAAAATCGTCTCAGAAACTAGATTAAAATAAATCTATCAAGCTCAATACTATTCTTCTACCCATAACCTACTTTTATTATGGCAAAAATCACCTTAGAAGTTCCAGATGAACTGTCAGAACAATTATTACAAATAGGCGATCGACTTCCTGAAGTTTTAGCATTGAGTTTGCAACAACCGCTACTCCCTGCTAAGATTTATCACTATATTCTCAATTTTTTAGCTAGTAAACCGACACCAGAACAAATTGTTGCTTTTCGTCCTACTGCTCAAATGCAGGAACGTCTCTACACGCTATTAACACGGAGTAAAACTGGTAAACTTACATCTACAGAAAAGCAAGAACTTGATGAATATGAACGCATTGAACACTTGATTATTATGCTTAAAGCAGGAAGTTTTCCTTATTTAGAAAGTTAATTTATGAGTATCACCTATATTCCTGTCGCATTGCGTCGTTTGGTAGAAGAAAGGGCAAAATATCGGTGTGAATATTGTTTACTTTCTGCTAATTTATCTTTCTTTTCCCATGAAATTGACCACATTATTGCAGAAAAACATGGAGGTAAAACAGAAGCCAATAATTTAGCTTATACTTGTTGGCGTTGTAACCAATATAAGGGAACAGATTTAGGCTCATTTGATCCACAAACAGGGGATTTTTGTTTTCTTTTTAATCCTCGTATTCAAGAATGGGATAAACATTTTGAAGTTAATAATTTCCAGATGTTAGGATTGACAGCGATCGGACGAACAACGGTAAAATTACTTCAATTGAATAATGATGAACGCATAGCAGAAAGAGAAAGATTATCACAAATTTAGCCCGATTTTGCTTTACACTTAAAATAATTACAAGTGCTAAAGTTTATGAGTGACGATCGCCGCCTAATAGAAGACTATATCCCCATAGCCGAAATATCCAAAGAATCCGCTAGAGAAAAATCGATTCGCAAAGGACATATTTCGACACTACATTTATGGTGGGCAAGACGACCATTAGTAGCGGCACGGGCGGCAGTTTATGCTTCCCTTATTCGGGCACCCGAAACTCCCCAAAAACGCACGGCATTAAGTAAGGCGATGATTGACTTGTGTAAGTGGGAAGCGGACGAGAATACCATAAACAAAGCGAGAAAGAGTATTTTAGAAGCACAGCGAGACAGATTGGGTTTACCTGCTAATACCCCCTTAAAAGAAGTACCACCGCCCAAAGTGTTGGATATGTTTGCAGGAGGGGGAGCGATACCTTTGGAGTCGTTGCGGTTAGGGTGTGAAACCTACGCAGTGGATTTAAACCCCGTTGCCCATATCATCGAACTTTGTACTCTGGTTTATCCTCAAAAATACGGTAAGCCATTAGCTACGGAAGTGGAAAAGTGGGGTAATTGGGTAATTGAGAAAGTTAGGGCAGAAATTGACGATTTATACCCAGAGATTAAGATAGGAGAAGATATAAAGCCTTCCCATGAGCAAGGAGAGTTAGATTTAGGGAATGTAGTCAAAACTAAACCAAAACAGTTAAATTTTAGTTTATCCCAAAGGCTTGTACCCGTTGCCTATTTATGGACTCGCACGGTGAAATGTCCTAACCCTGAATGTGGGGCAGATGTACCTTTGGTGCGTCAAACTTGGCTTTGTAAGAAGTCGAAAAAGTATGTGGCTTTGAAAATCAGTCCTAATTATCAGACTAAGAAGGTAGAGTTTAAAGTGGTGGAAGCCACAACCGCTAAGGATTTGGGTTTTGATCCCTCCCTCGGTAGTTCACGGGGTAATTCTACTTGTCATCATTGTGGTACGACTATTAACGTTAAGCAAGTCAAAGAAGAAGGTAAGGCTGGAAGAATTGGACATCAGTTAATGGCGATCGTCTGTACAACCCCTGACGCTCAGGGTAAAACTTATCTCTCTGCTAATGATTTTCAGCAATATATCCCTAATGAAGAAGCCATTAAGCAACGCTTAGAAAAACTTTGTCAAGATACTGGTTTAACTATTCCTGATGAACCTTTACCCGATTATGGAGTTTTAGGTTTTCGTGTACAACCCTACGGTTTAGTTAAATGGTATCAGTTATTTACATCCCGTCAGTTACTATCTTTGATGACGTTTGTTAAGTGGGTGCGGTTAGCTTATGAGGAAATGATGGGGGATTCTGTCATGGCTAACGGTGATGGTGTCATGGCGGATGGTGATGATGTCATGGCGATCGATCGTGAAGCCATCTCGGAGTCTCTAAATAAAGGTGATTACTTCGTTAACACTCGCAATGACGATAATGGTGTGATGGCGATCGAAGTGAAGCAATCTCAAGGTTTTTTACAGAATGAAGGGATTGCTTCGGGAGTGGGAAACTTTACTAATGAAGAATTAACTGGAAATACCCCTCGCAATGATGGTAGTGATGTCATGGTAAACGACAGTGAAACCATCTCTGGGATTGCTTCGTTGCCTCCCAATGACAATAAAAATCGCTTCCTTAATACTCCCAATGACAATGAAAATAACACCTCTAACAATCCTAATGATAATGTGGCAGTCTCGAAAATTGCTATGGCGATAAACAGTAATAATCATGGAGATAATATCGTTAAAGATTCCATTTTTAAAACTGGTAGTTGGCAATCTGAGGAAGAAAAACAAGAATTTGCAAAGGCAGTTACTACTTATTTAGGGATTCTTTGCGATCGCCTCACTGATTATAATAGCTCATTAACAAAATGGGGAAATAGTAGAGAAACAGTAGGAAACACATTTAGTCGCCAAGCCTTACCAATGGTATGGGATTTTACCGAAATAAACCCTATTGGTAATGCTTCTGGAAATGCAACAGGTGCTTTAGAATGGATAACTTCTGTTTTAAACAGAGAAGGCAGTAGTAAGGGAATAATCGATAATCTAAATCAGTCATTACAAACGAAAGTTAAGCAATCCCCACAACCATCAAATTATCAGGAGATTGCATCGGAAGGAATAAAAAGCAACAATAAAGAGTCACATTTTTTAAACCTTTCTCCCAATAACAACTTAATAAATTATAGTAAAGTTTATCGTGGTTCATCAATGGCTTTACCCTTAGAAAATAAATCATTAGATGGAATAGTAACAGATCCCCCTTACTTTGATAGTGTACCTTATGCTGACTTATCCGATTACTTCTATGTATGGTTTAAGCGTAGTATTGGGCATCTTTATCCCGAACACTTCTCCAGTCAACTGACACCGAAGAAAAAAGAAGCAATCATGGAACCTTCACGCCATGGGGGAGATAAAAAAAAGGCATCTCAGGCTTATGAAAATATGATGCACCAAGCCTTCTGTGAAGCCAATCGAGTCTTAAAAGATGATGGAATAATTGTCATTGTTTATGCCCATAAAACTACATCAGGTTGGACAACCTTAATAGACTCCCTAAGACGGGCTGGATTTATGATTACCGAAGCCTTCCCCCTTGATACTGAAATGGCTGCCAGATTAAGAGGACAAGATTCCGCCGCCCTAGCTTCCAGTATCTTCCTAGTTGTCCGTAAACGCATCCATGCAATAGTAGGCGATTATGCCATGGACGTACACCCCCAATTAAGGGAAATAGTCCAAGAAAGAGTTAAAACTTTGATGAATGAGGGAGTTAGCGGTGCAGATCTCGTTATAGCTTGTGTTGGTGCAGGATTAAAAGCCTATACCCAATATGACACCGTAGAATTGCTCAACGGGGAAGAGTTAGAGGCTAGTACCTTCTTAGATGAAGTGCAGAAAGAAGTAGCGGAAACCATCCTCAAAGAAGTGTTAGGATGTGACCAAAAAGGCGTTTCTGCGGTGAATAAACCCACTCAATACTATATCTTAGCCCGTTATGAATATGGGGAAGCGGTGGTGGAATTTGACGAAGCCAACACTTTAGTAAGGGGTGTCGGTGTGGAATTAGACGGCATTGGTGGCTTAACCGATGGTAAAACCGCCCTTGTGAAGAAAGATAAGAATAAAGTACAACTGCATAACTACCTAGACAAAGGAAAAAATGAAACCCTAGGCATTCGAGCGGATACTTTAGGCAAACAGGAATTTAACAAATCCTCGTCTTCGGGTAAGAGTGCTGGGGATGAGATTAATTCGTCTGTATTTGCTGACATTGCCACAGAAACCAATACTAAACCGAAAAAAGGTCAAAAAGCTGATACTTCTGTGAAACGGAGTACAAGTTACGAACCTACCTTAATCGACATTTTGCACCGTTTATTATGGTTAGCAGAGCATAAACCCTCAGAAATCAATAATTATCTTGCCCTAGCTCAACCAGATGGGAATAAACTTAAATTGGTAGCTCAATCCTTAGCAGGAAGAGCTTTAACAGGGAATGTTACCCCGTCACCCATAGCAGAAGGGGAAAAGAGAGAAAATAACGAGTCACTTGAAACGATTAATAGTAACGTAACCCGAAGTGCTGAACTAAGAGCTATAGATACATTATTAGCATCATGGAAGCGATCGAAGATAACTTATTCACCAGAGGAGGTGGTTAAATGTCTAAATGTCATTGCGACAATCCCTTTTGTCATTGCGAGGTAACGAAGCAATCTCTATCAGTCATTGTGAGGCACGAAGCAATATCAAACAAATTAACTAACTAATAAAAATCACTATTAATCATAATTTAGTAAATAAAAAATATCATATTATGAAACCTATCAAAGAAATTATTTTTTTAGTAGAAGAAGCCATAGAAGGTGGTTATACTGCCCAAGCATTAGGTGAATCAATTTTCACAGAAGCTGAAACTCTTGAAGAATTAAAAATAGAAATTAAAGACGCTGTTAATTGTCATTTTATCGATGAAGAAATGCGTCCTCAAATAATTCGTTTACATATTGTTAGAGATGAGGTAATAGCATCGTGAAAATCCCTAGAGATTTATCAAGTACAGACTTAATTAAAGCTCTCAAAAAACTTGGATATAAAGTTAGTCATCAAACGGGGAGTCATATCCGTTTAACTACAGAAGAAAATGGGGAACATTATCTAACGATACCTGCTCATAATCCTTTAAAAATAGGAACATTAAATTCTATCTTAAGAGATGTCGGAAATCACTTTAATTTAACTAAAAATGAATTAACTAATATACTTTTTCCTTGACATAATTTTCGACAAAATAAACACTATAAAACAAAAATAATAACATTAAAATTTTAGGATTAAAAACCAATGACAAATTTACAAATAAAAGAGAAAATTAATAACTATTTAGATAAATTGCCTACTTCTAAATTAGAGGAAATAGCGAGTTATATTGAGAGAATATATCAAGCCGAAGAATCTGAACATAAATCAACAAAACAACCATCAGAATTAGGTAAAAAATTAAGGGCGATTAGATCCGAAATTATCGCCCAAGGAGAACCTTTATTAACTGCTGAACAAGTAGAAATAGAGAAAAGAATTAGACAAGGAGAATATCAGGAAAATTAATAAATTAATTAACTAATTATGATCAAGACTTTTATTGACTCAGGAGTATTAATTTTTGCCGCTAGAGGTGAAGGAGAATTAGCAGAAAAAGCCTTATCAATATTGGAAGACTCAGACAGAGAATTTGCCTCCAGTATTTTTATTCAATTAGAGATATTACCTAAAGCTATTTATAATAAAAAACAAACCGAAATCAATTTTTATAACACTTATTTTGAAGCAGTATCTTATTGGGCTACAGACTTAGAAAAGATTATTAAACAAGGATTAGAAGAAGCTAGTAACTATAGTACGGGTGCGATGGATTCCCTTCATATTGCTTCAGCTAAATTACTTGAAGTTGATGAATTTATTACTAACGAAAAACCCAATAAATCTATTCATCGTAGTCAAAGCATAAACATTATTTCTCTGTATGATTTATAAATTAGGATTAAAATAAATAAAAATCACTGATTAAACTTTTTATAAGGGATAAAACTTATGCACTAACAACGAGATTTTATCATTCCTAGACAAGCTCAAAATCCCTAAACCTAAATTTTTTGGTAATGATGCGTAACTTCTAAAGAGAGAAAGATTAGTACTTTAATAAAAAAGACTACAATAGTTTTAATAAAGTTATTAAAAAATTTAAAATGATTGAGAATGTACGAAGTAGATACTCAACTAGCTGGTAAAAATATTTTTACTTATGCACCTAAAGGAAATAAATCATATTCTGAACAAGATATTGCTCAATATTTAAAGAAATTTAAACTTTGCGATGCTTTGAGATTAATTGGAGAAATATCATATCAAATTTTAAAATCTTCAAAACAATCAAAAATACATATAGAAGGAATACCTATTTTTGATGGTGTTCTTGCCTATATAGCAATGCTATTAATAGAAAATTCCAATGATTATCGAAGTGAAAATTTAACTATGAATAATCTATTACAAGCTATAGATATGTATTTTGGATTAAAAGACCCTTTTGAAGATACAGGAGAAAATCCTGAAAGTTGTCTAATAAGATTTGGATCTACTCAACTCAATTATGAAAGAGAATTGCGTCATGGCGGAAACATAGGGTTCGTGCAACCAAGTGCAACTTCAAAAAACTTGGTTAAAATCGGTCATTTTTTAGCCCTAATTGATAAGTTATTTAAATCTAACTTGCCCATTTTCACCTATTTATAGGCAAGTCATTTAAAATAGGTAGTATGAGGAGTTAATTTTCCGTCCCTGAATAGAGTCCAACCAAACATTATTTATGAGCAAGTTTAAATTATGTCACCCTCAGCACCCCCTCTACCAATACCTAATAGTCAAAAACGCACTCGTGAATATCTTTTCCCACAAGAAGTATCTGCCATGATCCAAGCCGCAAAAAGAATTGGACGACATGGACTGCGAGATTCTACTCTTATTTTAATGGCTTATCGACACGGATTACGAGTGTCAGAGTTAATAAGTCTGCAATGGGAGCAAATTGATTTTACTAATGCAACCATCCACATTAATCGGCTCAAACATGGTGTTAGCTCAATTCATCCTCTTAGAGGTATTGAATTAAGAGCCTTACGGCAGCTACAACGTCAATATCCCCATTCATCATATTTATTTGTGTCCGAACATAAAACAGTTATAGCAGCAGCTACTGCTAGAGGAATTATTGAACGTGCGGGAAAGGAAGCCAACTTACCTTTTAGTGTTCATCCTCATATGTTACGTCATAGCTGTGGTTTTTATTTAGCGAGTCAAGGTTATGATACCAGAGTAATTCAGGCTTACTTAGGGCATAAAAACATTCAGCATACAGTTCGTTATACCGAAATCTCACCAAAACGTTTTCAGAGTTTCTGGATGGATTAAAACAGATTAGTGATAATAATTTAGACTTCTCCAGAAAAGATTTTGGCGTTGTCTGGTAGTAAGGGTTTCAACCCTCCTAAATTGTCAATTATTGGAGATGTCTATTGATTCAAATGATAAATACAAAAAATGAGTTGATGAGGGCATTATAAACGCCTAAGAAAGTAATACTATACGTTCATTAAGATCTAACTTAAACGTACCATAGGGATTAACATGACTAAAAATCAAAGGGGTAATTGCCCGTAAATCACCTTGATGAAGCCTTGAATGCCAATGAGATTGAGCTAAAACCTGTTGAATCATTAAAGTATTAACATAGACTAAACAAATTTGTAATAAATGTAGAGACAATACTGATAACTCTTGACTTTCCAAGCGATTAGAGGCAAATTCACCACCTTTACCGTAGAAGATAAAATCATTAACACCATTCCATCTTTCCACCACATTCAAACCTTCATTAATTTCCCTTCTAATAGCTTCTGAATTCAAATATTCACTCAGGAAAATGGTTTTCACTGCCCTACCTAACTCCAACAAAGCCAAATAAGTAGGATGTTTCAAGGCTGAGCGATTAAATCGTTTTAAAATAGCTTCAGTTTCTGCTGTACCTAATCTTAAGGCTGTAGCATATTTTACCATCTGGTCATATTGTTGGCGAATTAAATCCCAATTAATTGGGCGAGTCAGAATCGGTTGTAAATGAGAATAGCTATTACTTTGACCAACATCAGGAAGATATAACCTTTGTACCTTAATCCTCTTGAGTCGAGGCATTAACTGAAATCCTAGTAAATGACTAAAAGCAAACGCTACTTCACTTTGTCCATGACTATCAACATAGTTTTTCTTGACATCCATATCAGTACAATGACGTAAAACCCCTTCAATCATGGCTGCCACTTCCGATGAAGATACGGTTTTTAACTGAGAATAAATGCAAGTAGATTTCTTTTCCACGTGCCAATAAATCATAACCCCACGTCCACCATAACGCAGATGATATTGACTCATTAAGTTTTGCTCCCATGAACCGAAATGCTTACTATCACTCGCACAAGTGGTAGTTCCTTCTCCCCAGATTTCAGGATTACGAATCTCAAAAATAGCATTAACCACCGAGGCTATAGCACTTCTAAGTTGGTCTTTTTGAATGTAGCGACGGCGTACATAAAGTAAATCATGATAATTTTCGCCATTTATACCCGTATTAATGCGTTTTAAACCAGTATTCGTTCCCATGCCATAAATACAGAGCAATAATCGTTTTTGCAAACTTTCTCTCTCAATAATCTCTCTTGTTCCCATACTCTTAAAGTTTTGGGTAAAATTAACTCGTAAGTCAGTTTCTTTGAGAATGTCTAGTAAACTGGTATTGTGCCATTGGTTATTGATTTCTCCTTTAATATGTTGTAGGTTAGGAGGTTCATCGACTGGTTCAAAGGGACTAACTCTAATTAAGCCATTTTTATCACCGATAATTTTAACGCCTGTATTGTTAGGCATATCTTGGTTAAGTTTTTCTAATCCAAATCTCATTTGCTGTTGTAGTCCAGTAATAAAGGATTCAACATTTTCAGGAAGTTTTAATGCTTGATAGTATAAGATACGATTGTGTTCAAAATCCGTGGGTAAATCTTCATCGGGGTTACGGTAACGATCTGCTTCTACTACCCAAATTTCTTTACAGGTTAGTCTTTCTTTAAGGGCTTGTAGAACAATAATTTCATAGTTAATGCGGTTAATCCTTTCTTTGCCGTCATCGGTTTTTTCAATAATAATATCTTTCCAACCTACTTTTAATACACCTTCAATGGGTATTTTTTCTTCCAAATCGTAATATTTAGTTTTACTATCAGTGTATTTTTTAAGCAGTTCTAAGGCTAAAATTATGGGGCGGTGGATGTCATTATTAGAGCGAAATTCCAGCACTTCTAATAATTGGGGTATCATCCGACGATAATGGGTAGCAAAGGAACTACGCATAACAGTATGAACTTTTTGGCGATATGCTGTATTGGTGGATTTATATTCTTTGACGAGGTTTAAGAGAGTTTCTTGACTGACAACGGGATAAACTACGGTTTGAATGACTCCTTCTGGATTAGCTAGGGCTACTTCGGCAATACGAAAAAGGATATTAGTTTTTCCATTTACCAGTTTAAAGTCTTCAATCAGTTCTTTTTGGATGCGTTTTTCAGCTCTCGTGCCAATGCGTTTAATAATTGAGATGAGAATTTCAATAAGATTATCGGTAATTTCTTGACTACGTTGATGACAAAAAGCACTCATTAATGTGTAGCGTATTGGTTCAGAATGTTGTCGTAAGTCATAGGGAGATTCTGTGGCGGCTCTTTGACGGTATTTTTGAATGATTTTGGCGGATATTCCTTGAAATAAATCTGTGGATAATCCTACGGCTCGAATTCGTTTTAGTTTTTCAATTTCTGTGAGAAAGGTATCTAAGCCCACTGGACCTGGATCTGTTTTAATAAATGCAAAGTCGGAGGTTTTTAGTTTTGGCGAAGATGTTGATTCATCTTCATTATTGTCATCGGTTTTGAGAAGAATATCAATTTGCTCTTTGATTATCGTGGTTAATTTTGATGTTACCTGATTACAGCATTGACTTTCCGATACTGATAAAGCATGACGAATTAAGCGTTCAATTTGTTTTTCTGTAGGTGATTCAAGTAGTAATTCACGAAACTTTTTATAAACAATTTCTTTAATAGACTCAAATTTTTGCTCGCCCTTGAATAATTTCCGCAATCAGCCAATCACTTATAGTAGAACAATCTTCAAGGGTAGCAATTTTAAAGTTGAATAAAATACGAATTTCAACTCTATAAGCTTTAGCAGAACGCCCTTGCCAATTATAATCGAAATAAGTTTTGGGGGAAATATTTAACTGATTAGAAATGTAAGCGATGACCTGCTCTGGTATTTCGGAGGGATAATCGGGAAAATGAGCCATTAATTGGAAATATTTGAGAAAAACAACAAATCCGATTTTATTTGCTTCTCGTTTTTGGTTAACCAGTTCTAATTCGGAAGGAATTAAAGTCCAATTTTCAATTAACTCTTCTGTTTTCCAGTTTTTCTTAAGCATTCATTCTTTTGTAACTAAGCAATCAATAAGAATAGTAGAAAAAGGGATCATGTTTCTTTTTCTATCAATTTTTGTTAATTGCATAGTACGTCTTATTTGTCAAATGTACTTTTATATTTATATATGTAAAACTTATTAATAAGTCATAATACTCTATGAAATAAAAAATGAAGATAAAATGGCTGAAATACCTCCATTTCAATAGCTAAAGTTGTAAGTTGCACTTGGTTGCACGAACCCTATGTTTCCGCCGTCATACAATACCAAGAACCTTAATTTTATATAGAGATTTATGGGGACAAACCAACAATAGTAAAAATATAAATCTAAACAACACATTAGAAAAACTTTATCAACTTGATTTAGAAGAAATGTTGTTATTAAGTTTTGCCTTTAGTTTTAAGCCTGAAAAAGGTTTTATAAATCTATGGAAAATAATTGAAAGTGAAAACAAATTAAGTAAAAATTTTATTAAAACTTTCTCAGAGAGCACACAAAAAAAATTCATTAATTTTATAGCTTGTACATATAAAAATTTCCGTGAAAAATCTAAAAAAGAAGAGCTTAATCCTGAATACAGAAAATTTCGATTTAATCCTCTAATTAATTATCCCGTTTTAATTCCTGATAAAAAAATTAGACCTACTTCTGGTTTAGGTCAAGTATATATAACACCCATACCTCGTTTAATAAGTGAACGAGTAGTAAGAGGATTATATTATGATCTATCTAATTATTTTCAAGATGGAAAAAAGAACCCTTTTAAAACAGCTTTTGGAAAAGTTTTTGAAGAATATGTCGGTTTAATTCTTGATAAAAGTATTAATCAATATAAAATAAAAAAAGAATTTCAATATGGAAAACCTGATATTGATTCTCCTGATTGGTTTATATTAGACTTAGAAAATAAAAAAGCTATTGTCATAGAAGTCAAGCAATCTAGTCTTTATTTATCGGCTAAAACATACGGAGAAATTGAAGATATACAAAAAAGTATAAAACAAACAATCGGAAAAGGTGTCAAACAAATATATCAGTTTGAACAGAATATAAAAGATAGAAAATATAGAGAATTAGAAGAGTTTTATGATTTAGAAATTGTTGATAAAATGATAGTAACCTATGATAAATCTTACTTCAATAATTCAGTATTAAGAGATCAAGTAAAACAAGTCGATAAAACAATCCCAAATGATTATCATTGGCATACAATTTCTATTGAAGAACTAGAATATATAGTAGGTACATTAGGTGATAGTATATTCGATTTTCTTAAAGAGAAAAAAAAGGAAAAGTTTACTGATGAAATGGATTTTATAGACTATTGTGCTAGAAAATATCCTGAACTAAAAATTAATAATTCATATCTGAACGAAATTTCTGATAAATTTTTCCAAGAATTAAAAATGCTCGAAAAAGGAAAATAAAACACAACGAGAAAAATTATAGGAATATATTTAAGAATTATATCATTTTGAAAAAATTACTATATGGCGTTAAACTAAGCCAGTTTGTTACCAAACCGACTCGTCTTCAGAACTTAGCGTGAGAATTTCACCTCACTACGCTCCTCTGTTTTCACGCTCTTTATGAGTACCTACTTTGAGTGAGGTTAGATTTTGTCTTCTTCCTTTTTAGCTTTATATAGCTTTAGCTTTATAACCTTACGGTCACTCTTAGTTTTAACATCATGGCAATGTTTATGTAATAATTGGAGATTATCCTTCATATTTTTACCACCTCCTTGTTTAGGGATGATATGGTCTGTGTGAATCAAATCTCCGTCAAGAAAGTTTAAATTACACCAACCTCTGATAATCGGATTTGACTCACTGATAATTTTTTCTTGGGGTGCTGCTTTTAATCTGCCAATGGTTTCCGATAGTTTTTGATAGTGCCTCCTCACACTATCTTCGGATGGTTTGATAATTGTCTTAAAACCGAGTAATTGACCATGTCCATTTCTCCCTGACTGATATTTGCCAACTTGATATTGACGTATGTTAAATCCCAGAAAATCAAATCCAGGTTGTTTTTTGTCCAACTTATTGAGAGTATGAACAATATTGGTTTTACTTAGCTTTAATTCAAGGTCATAGAAAGATAACCATTCAACAATGATATTTTTACAGGTTTTGAGACTATCCAGATTTTCATGAAATATGACAAAATCATCAGCATATCTAATTAAAAATGCACCTTTGACTTGTTTAATCCTGTTTTCCATACCATGTAGGGCTATATTGCTTAAAAGTGGGGAAATAACACCTCCCTGTGGTGTCCCTTGATGGTTTGGACTTCTTAGACAGTTCTCAAAGTCACAAATATCTGCTTTCAACCATGCTCGAATTTGTCTCCTTAATTTAGGAAAAGTATTGAGTTTGGTTAAAAGTTTTTGATGATTAATTTGGTCAAAACACTTTGCAATATCAGCATCTAAAACAAATTTTGATTTATATCTAATTTGATTAAAAATAGCTTCTATAGCATCATGGGCACCCCTTCCTGGTCTAAAACCATAGGAATTATCTTCAAATTTTGCTTCCCATTCAGGTTCAAGAACTGCCATCACTAATGCTTGTGCGGCTCTATCAGCCATTACGGGAATACCCAAAGGTCGCTTCTCATTTTTACCTGGTTTAGGAATCCATATCCTTCTAATTGGTTTAGATTTGTCCCCAAGGTTTAAATTTTGTGCGAGTTGAAAACGTTGTTTTGGGGTTAAGGATTTAACCTTATCCACACCGGCTGTTTTCTTTCCTTGATTATCTTGTGAGACTTTTCTGACAGATAAGAGTCGATTATGATAGGATTTCACGAGAGTTTTTTGTAGCCTTCTTCCTTTCTTAACATCACCATTAATGTAGGCTCGGTAGATTCTCTTTTGCAACTTCCAAACCGCTTTTTGGATTTTACCCCAATTGAGCTGATTCCATTCCACAGTATTTGTTTTTAAATCTGTATTAGACATATTAATTGCTACTTAATTACTACTTTCGTCAGAACAGTGAGGATATGGGCATATCTCAATCATTACAAATGAGCATTGGCTTTTTCCTCAATCCTTCGCCCCTTATAACCTCCACGAATAGAGAGTTTACATCTTGGTTGATTACTGAGAAATTTGAGTTTCTCAGAGCTATAGGGGGATTTCCTCGTTCCGAATATTTCGTTGATATGAATTAAATGGGATGTGTCTGTCCACCGAGTGCGGTTGATGTTGTGACTGTCATATTTCTACTGACAATTAACCATTTGCACTATTGCTTTTTGGCTACAGCCTTTCAGTCCTAATTTGGCTGTTTACCCTTAACGATGGTTATGACGGGAATATTCTTCCTTTTACTTCAAGTTATACTTTATCCCTTGAATTCTTACTAGCAGTTAACCAGTAAGGACTACCAGTCAGAGCTACATTTAACCCCGCTTTACGGATTGATGACCAGTCGCTACCGTAGGGGTTATGTTTTTACTCCCAACATCGAGAGAGTAGGGCTTGATAATTTGAGCTTTTGGCGGTATGAAGAAGACTAAAAGTAGGTCTCCCTAAAGGACGAAAAGGAATTGGTATATCTTTAAATTTGAGATAGTGAATCAATAGTGAAACAGAATACTTTAAAATCTCCATGGATTTTGAATAACATAAAGTTTTTCGATGTAGTCTAGCAAGATAATGTCTTAATCTCGTATTTTCTCCCTCCACTCTGGTCATGTATGTTTTACAGATGATTTGGTCGCCCTCAGGAATAAAGTTTCCATAGACTTTCCACCCGTCTGTTACATAAAAATAACAATGCCATTTTTTTACTTGCTCCCACAACGGTCTAAATGTTTTTGCACTTCTATCCCCTATGACCCATTCCAATATACCCTCGTGAAAATGATCTACCGCTGTCCATCGCCAGATTGGTTTTTTTTTGAGCCGACAAAGGTTTGCAATTCATCTAATTCTCCAACTTCTGGTCGCGTTTCTGGATGATAGCTCTGTGGCAAAATTTGACCCACTGCTTTAACCCAAGAGATGATCGTTGTATGATGCACCTGTTTAATCCTCCCAATAGCTCGAAAACCCATACCATTGACGTACATTTTTAAGCATTCTTTTCTGAGATCATCACTATAACCTTTACCACTGAGTTGTTCTGGAGCTATAAATTGTCCGCGACAATGAACACAAATATGATTTTGTTTTCCTTTTTTTATGCCATTTTTATTGATATTCTTGGAGCCACATTCTGGACATTTCATGTTTTTTTACTTCACTTTTTTCCTTTTTCTATCATACCCTCATTCACCAACGCC
>NZ_AP014817.1 GCF_001548095.1 Geminocystis sp. NIES-3708
GGCGGAAACATAGGGTTCGTGCAACCAAGTGCAACTTCAAAAAACTTGGTTAAAATCGGTCATTTTTTAGCCCTAATTGATAAGTTATTTAAATCTAACTTGCCCATTTTCACCTATTTATAGGCAAGTCATTTAAAATAGGTAGTATGAGGAGTTAATTTTCCGTCCCTGAATAGAGTCCAACCAAACATTATTTATGAGCAAGTTTAAATTATGTCACCCTCAGCACCCCCTCTACCAATACCTAATAGTCAAAAACGCACTCGTGAATATCTTTTCCCACAAGAAGTATCTGCCATGATCCAAGCCGCAAAAAGAATTGGACGACATGGACTGCGAGATTCTACTCTTATTTTAATGGCTTATCGACACGGATTACGAGTGTCAGAGTTAATAAGTCTGCAATGGGAGCAAATTGATTTTACTAATGCAACCATCCACATTAATCGGCTCAAACATGGTGTTAGCTCAATTCATCCTCTTAGAGGTATTGAATTAAGAGCCTTACGGCAGCTACAACGTCAATATCCCCATTCATCATATTTATTTGTGTCCGAACATAAAACAGTTATAGCAGCAGCTACTGCTAGAGGAATTATTGAACGTGCGGGAAAGGAAGCCAACTTACCTTTTAGTGTTCATCCTCATATGTTACGTCATAGCTGTGGTTTTTATTTAGCGAGTCAAGGTTATGATACCAGAGTAATTCAGGCTTACTTAGGGCATAAAAACATTCAGCATACAGTTCGTTATACCGAAATCTCACCAAAACGTTTTCAGAGTTTCTGGATGGATTAAAACAGATTAGTGATAATAATTTAGACTTCTCCAGAAAAGATTTTGGCGTTGTCTGGTAGTAAGGGTTTCAACCCTCCTAAATTGTCAATTATTGGAGATGTCTATTGATTCAAATGATAAATACAAAAAATGAGTTGATGAGGGCATTATAAACGCCTAAGAAAGTAATACTATACGTTCATTAAGATCTAACTTAAACGTACCATAGGGATTAACATGACTAAAAATCAAAGGGGTAATTGCCCGTAAATCACCTTGATGAAGCCTTGAATGCCAATGAGATTGAGCTAAAACCTGTTGAATCATTAAAGTATTAACATAGACTAAACAAATTTGTAATAAATGTAGAGACAATACTGATAACTCTTGACTTTCCAAGCGATTAGAGGCAAATTCACCACCTTTACCGTAGAAGATAAAATCATTAACACCATTCCATCTTTCCACCACATTCAAACCTTCATTAATTTCCCTTCTAATAGCTTCTGAATTCAAATATTCACTCAGGAAAATGGTTTTCACTGCCCTACCTAACTCCAACAAAGCCAAATAAGTAGGATGTTTCAAGGCTGAGCGATTAAATCGTTTTAAAATAGCTTCAGTTTCTGCTGTACCTAATCTTAAGGCTGTAGCATATTTTACCATCTGGTCATATTGTTGGCGAATTAAATCCCAATTAATTGGGCGAGTCAGAATCGGTTGTAAATGAGAATAGCTATTACTTTGACCAACATCAGGAAGATATAACCTTTGTACCTTAATCCTCTTGAGTCGAGGCATTAACTGAAATCCTAGTAAATGACTAAAAGCAAACGCTACTTCACTTTGTCCATGACTATCAACATAGTTTTTCTTGACATCCATATCAGTACAATGACGTAAAACCCCTTCAATCATGGCTGCCACTTCCGATGAAGATACGGTTTTTAACTGAGAATAAATGCAAGTAGATTTCTTTTCCACGTGCCAATAAATCATAACCCCACGTCCACCATAACGCAGATGATATTGACTCATTAAGTTTTGCTCCCATGAACCGAAATGCTTACTATCACTCGCACAAGTGGTAGTTCCTTCTCCCCAGATTTCAGGATTACGAATCTCAAAAATAGCATTAACCACCGAGGCTATAGCACTTCTAAGTTGGTCTTTTTGAATGTAGCGACGGCGTACATAAAGTAAATCATGATAATTTTCGCCATTTATACCCGTATTAATGCGTTTTAAACCAGTATTCGTTCCCATGCCATAAATACAGAGCAATAATCGTTTTTGCAAACTTTCTCTCTCAATAATCTCTCTTGTTCCCATACTCTTAAAGTTTTGGGTAAAATTAACTCGTAAGTCAGTTTCTTTGAGAATGTCTAGTAAACTGGTATTGTGCCATTGGTTATTGATTTCTCCTTTAATATGTTGTAGGTTAGGAGGTTCATCGACTGGTTCAAAGGGACTAACTCTAATTAAGCCATTTTTATCACCGATAATTTTAACGCCTGTATTGTTAGGCATATCTTGGTTAAGTTTTTCTAATCCAAATCTCATTTGCTGTTGTAGTCCAGTAATAAAGGATTCAACATTTTCAGGAAGTTTTAATGCTTGATAGTATAAGATACGATTGTGTTCAAAATCCGTGGGTAAATCTTCATCGGGGTTACGGTAACGATCTGCTTCTACTACCCAAATTTCTTTACAGGTTAGTCTTTCTTTAAGGGCTTGTAGAACAATAATTTCATAGTTAATGCGGTTAATCCTTTCTTTGCCGTCATCGGTTTTTTCAATAATAATATCTTTCCAACCTACTTTTAATACACCTTCAATGGGTATTTTTTCTTCCAAATCGTAATATTTAGTTTTACTATCAGTGTATTTTTTAAGCAGTTCTAAGGCTAAAATTATGGGGCGGTGGATGTCATTATTAGAGCGAAATTCCAGCACTTCTAATAATTGGGGTATCATCCGACGATAATGGGTAGCAAAGGAACTACGCATAACAGTATGAACTTTTTGGCGATATGCTGTATTGGTGGATTTATATTCTTTGACGAGGTTTAAGAGAGTTTCTTGACTGACAACGGGATAAACTACGGTTTGAATGACTCCTTCTGGATTAGCTAGGGCTACTTCGGCAATACGAAAAAGGATATTAGTTTTTCCATTTACCAGTTTAAAGTCTTCAATCAGTTCTTTTTGGATGCGTTTTTCAGCTCTCGTGCCAATGCGTTTAATAATTGAGATGAGAATTTCAATAAGATTATCGGTAATTTCTTGACTACGTTGATGACAAAAAGCACTCATTAATGTGTAGCGTATTGGTTCAGAATGTTGTCGTAAGTCATAGGGAGATTCTGTGGCGGCTCTTTGACGGTATTTTTGAATGATTTTGGCGGATATTCCTTGAAATAAATCTGTGGATAATCCTACGGCTCGAATTCGTTTTAGTTTTTCAATTTCTGTGAGAAAGGTATCTAAGCCCACTGGACCTGGATCTGTTTTAATAAATGCAAAGTCGGAGGTTTTTAGTTTTGGCGAAGATGTTGATTCATCTTCATTATTGTCATCGGTTTTGAGAAGAATATCAATTTGCTCTTTGATTATCGTGGTTAATTTTGATGTTACCTGATTACAGCATTGACTTTCCGATACTGATAAAGCATGACGAATTAAGCGTTCAATTTGTTTTTCTGTAGGTGATTCAAGTAGTAATTCACGAAACTTTTTATAAACAATTTCTTTAATAGACTCAAATTTTTGCTCGCCCTTGAATAATTTCCGCAATCAGCCAATCACTTATAGTAGAACAATCTTCAAGGGTAGCAATTTTAAAGTTGAATAAAATACGAATTTCAACTCTATAAGCTTTAGCAGAACGCCCTTGCCAATTATAATCGAAATAAGTTTTGGGGGAAATATTTAACTGATTAGAAATGTAAGCGATGACCTGCTCTGGTATTTCGGAGGGATAATCGGGAAAATGAGCCATTAATTGGAAATATTTGAGAAAAACAACAAATCCGATTTTATTTGCTTCTCGTTTTTGGTTAACCAGTTCTAATTCGGAAGGAATTAAAGTCCAATTTTCAATTAACTCTTCTGTTTTCCAGTTTTTCTTAAGCATTCATTCTTTTGTAACTAAGCAATCAATAAGAATAGTAGAAAAAGGGATCATGTTTCTTTTTCTATCAATTTTTGTTAATTGCATAGTACGTCTTATTTGTCAAATGTACTTTTATATTTATATATGTAAAACTTATTAATAAGTCATAATACTCTATGAAATAAAAAATGAAGATAAAATGGCTGAAATACCTCCATTTCAATAGCTAAAGTTGTAAGTTGCACTTGGTTGCACGAACCCTATGTTTCCGCCAAGAAATAAAAATCACATACTTTGCCGAGTTGGTTTCATTTTCGGCAATGTTTATTATTTTACATATGTATTTACAATACTTCGATGGCATGGTTTTTCACTTTACAAACTTCTATTTTAGGCAAAGATTTTTTTGTAAATATTATGTTTTTAAACTGAGGGGGCGACAGAACATTCAGAATGCAGATTGGATAGGGGGGGAAGCCGAGATACGCGCGAAATCGGACACCAATGTCAATAAACCATGACATTTACAGTTGAAACGCTGATTCTGCTTACGGTTCAGTAAATCTATTTTTGTAACAAAGAGCCAATTTGAAATTGCTCTAAGGAAGGAAGTACTTCAGCAAGATTAAGAAGATAATCACCAAATCTTTTCACATGACTGGTTAAATAAGGACTTAGACAAGCTACATCTTTTTTATCGATTAAATAACCTTCTTTTTGTAATTGCTGTAAAATATTAGTTAACTCGACAACATTATGAAAAATAACAGCATTAGAAACTAAATCATTGTATTTAATTCTTTTTTCCATTTCTTCTCTATCATTGGTGGCAATAATCTTATCTCCACCAAAAAATAACCATTTAGAAAAGCCATTATAAGCCTCAACTTTATTTGTCGCCGCCGTAATTTGTTGCTTTAATTCTAAATCAGAAATATATTCGAGTAAAAAGATAGTTCTAATCACTCTTCCTAACTCCCTAAAGGCTTTATATAATCGATTTTTTCTACTATAATTACTTAACTTTCTTAATAAACTAACACTGGATATTTTGCCCGTATAAATAGATAAAACTACTTGCATTAAATCTTGCCAATGAGTCTCAATTAACTGCCAATTAATTGTATCTGTAAATAATGAATCTATATGTTGATAAACGGTATTTTTATCATAACGATAAAAGACTAAATCTTTCCAATTTCTAATGCGAGGCATTAACTTAATACCCAATAAGTACGATAGAGCAAAAACAGGAGTACTTTGTCCTTGAGTATCACTATGAATTGTATCAGGTTTAATGTTAGATTTATTTTCAAATAAACCCTCAATAATATATACTGCTTCCCATGTTCCACAAGGAATAAAATGACTAAATAAGGCAATATATTTATCCGCTACATGATGATAAGCAATGCCACCATAACCACCATATCTGATATGATATTCTGAGAGTAAATTTTGTTCTCTTACATCATATTTAGTACCATCAGCCGCCGCCACATTTCCGTTACCCCAAACTTTGGGTAAATCTAATACATTATAACGATTAATAATGTCATTTATTGCCTTATTTAAACTATCAGTATTTATATGACGGCGATTAATAAAAGAGATTAATTTTGAGGAAATAATCTCTCTCATGTGTTTTTCTGCTTGAGACGGACCTAAATTACAACCATAAGTAAAAGTAGTTAATAAATAACGTTCAGTAGGATTATCAATTTTAGGATCACTACCACTCAGAGGTGCAAAATGTCTGGTAAAATTAGTCCAATAATTTACATTTTTAAGAATATCTATTAAGTTATAATTAGGCATTCTTTCTTCTATGATAACTTCAAGATTTTTGAGAGTAGAACTAACTTCATTTTTCGTAACTTTCTTTAAAATGGGTTCTCCTTCATCATTAATAATTAAACTCGAATTATTAGGATAGTTTAAATCAACTTTTTCAGCTGTTTGAATTAAGAAACTTTTTAAATTATTAACAAAAATTTGAGCCGTTTTTGGTAAACCTAAATTTTCACAATAATTATCTACAATAACTTCACATTCATCCCAACTTAATAATTGTGTTCGCCAATCGGCATATTCAGAACTTCCTTTGAGACAAATATCTCCTGATTTTAATTCAAAAGCTAGATAAGAAAAAATACAAGTCTCAAAGTGACGGCGAAAAATTTTTATGCCCATTTCATTCTGATAAATTACTAACTTTTGCCACTGTTGAGAAGCAAAAGAAAGATCTACTTCACTCGATAAATATTCTCCTTTTTTATGTTGATTTTAAAGATAAAAAATTTACGGCATCTATCAATCTCTTATCAGTACTGGTAGATTCTAATTGTAAAATATTAAGTAACCTAAAAAATGCACTGCGATGACTTTTATAAAAACGCCAAATAAAAGGCAAATAATTATTCCCTTTATAAGCACTTATAGCTTGGTATTCTTCTAATAATTGTTCATATCCACCATAAGTTTTGAGTAAAGAATATATTTGATTAAAGAGTGTATCATTATGATTTTCTTGCTTATCTTTTTCCAACCCAAATAACATCAATATTTCCCCAAAAGCTGAAATCAACTTTTCCATTATTTCTTGTTGTCTTTCTTTTTGTTTTTGTAGTTCTAACTCAGCTAAGTTCTGAATTTTTTTCATTCTTTTTAAGAACATTTCTCCCAAATCATCCCAAGTTTTTTCTTGTTTTCGATGAATTAAACATATTAAAAGTGTCAATCTTTTTAGTTCATTAATATCTTTTAATTCTGAAGCATCTAAAGAATTTGCTACACTGGCAAAATAACTAATTAATGATTTGTTTATTTCTGATAAAAACTGTTCTACATTACCAAAAGTATTTAACCATTTTTGATGTAATAATAAATCATTTAGATGATTTCTTGTGGCTTTTTTGGTGACTTTTTTTAGCTGATTATAAGGACTTCTTTGTTCGACTGGGTGAATTAGTAGTAAACTGTTTAAGGTTTCTCTATATTCAGGAGATAATTGATTATTCACTTGTTCATAAATTAGAGCATGAACTAATGTTCGGATTCGGGCTATTTGTCGCTCTAAGAAGGAAAAAGAGGGTAATTCATATCTTTCTTTGACTAATTCTTCAATGGCTACATTAATTAAGTCCGCAGGATTTCCCATTAAATAAGCCTTTTCTTTTACCTTTATTTCTAAATATTCTTGGGCTTTGTTGTCAAATTTTTTGACTTTTATTTTCTCTCTAATTAAATGTTGATGGCGATGATAAGTTCTCGGATTTATATAACCAATTGTTAGTTCTTCAGATAAACACAATATTTTTTTTATATGATTTATTATTGATAAGGGAATCTGTTCAAGTTTGGGGAAATATCCTAATCTTTGAAAACTTTTTAGTGCAACTAATAAATTCAAATAATTATTATCATTTCTTGTATATTCAGTAGCGAAAAGTTTATCTTCTGTGGTTGGCGTATAAATATTTTTTAGCTCATTTGGAGTATAATAACGTTTGAAGCGAGGATAAGCAGTTCTTTCAATTGAGGTCACTTTTTTTTGTTTAATTATTAATTGCAAAACTCCAATATTATAAACATGACTTGTCACTAATCTTGCCAAAAAGATTCAAATCTCTGGGGAGATATATCTGTATAACGAACGGTGTAATGAATATTTTTATGCCCTAGATAAGCCTGAATTGCTCTGGTATCATGTCCTTGAGATGCCAAATAATAACCACAAGCATGACGTAATTGGTGTGGATGTACTGGAAAGGGGATAGATGCTAATTTCCCAGCCCTCGCAATAATATGACGAATAGTACGGGTAGTTAAGGGTGCGTGACGCTCAGAAACAAAGACATAACTGCTTTCTGGATACTTGCGTTTAAGTTCATGTAAAGCTCTTAGTTCTGGAGAACGTAATGGATGTATCGTATCATGTCCATGTTTTACTCGATGTATGTCAATATGCCCTCCTTTTGAATCTATATAATCCCATCTTAATGCTACCAATTCGGCTGTCCTTAGTCCATGACGAAACATCTCAAGAATAATCGTTGAATCTCTGACTCCATGCCTTCCTACTTTTCGTGCTACTTTGATCATGGCGTTAATTTCATCAAGACGTAAATATTCCCTTTCACCGTCTGATTTTTTCTTCACTGGAGGTGGTGAAAAATGATACTTTGCTGAAAACAGAAGTGGAGTGGTTAAATTTAACATCTCTCTAACCCTTTAAAAATTATACTACTTTCTATTGTACTTTGCCGAAAATATGATTAACTCGGCAATGTTTTTTCCGTCTATAGTTTATTTAGTTATCTAAACGTTCTTATTGAAGTATTCTGTTGATTAAATCAGTTATGTAGTATTTAGTTTTGTTAAAATAGATTTTTGGAAACCTAACGGGAATAAGCGTTTCAACTATAAATGTCATGGTTTCTTGATATTGGTGTCCGATTTCGCACGTATCTCGGCTCTACGCCAATATATACTCTCTCAAGGAGATAAATTAGTTCACTCTAAAAGACCATTATCGATGTCTTCTTGAATGCTGATACCAATTTGTAATGCTTGGTTAAAAAGAGCCGCATACTCGCTAGATTGTTCGCTTATTTGTAAACTTTGAATAGAGGTAATATCTACAGAAAAACTATCAGCTTCAAATCCTGGATTTTCTCTAAGAATCCTATTGGTTTTTAGTGCTTTGACCAAATTTTCTCTAGTTATCTTTAATGCTTTTAAGACATTCTTTCTGTCGTTCAAATCTACTTGATTTCCTACAGATTTCAATTGATCCATCACATTAATTTTGTAAACAATTTTATTATGATTTTTCACATCAATTAAGAGATTAGTCAAGCTATTTTTTGCTTTTTTTCTAATGAAATCTGTAAGTTTTAGAGATTGAACTATGCTTAAAATTATTTTAAATATAGACTCTAAGATAGTCGATATTTTTCTATCTCCAAATGCTTGGATAGAAGCATTTAATTCTCTAGGTCTTTCGGCAACAGAAGTTTCTATTAAAACAACTAAAATGGTAAAATATATAATCAAAGAAAAACGAAATGAATCAAAGCCTGTTAGATGTCTTAGTTCACCTTTGGTTATTACAAGTTCTTGCAAATCGGATTCCATACTCATAATTTCTATCTAATAATTAAACCTTATAGTATTAAATAGCTATAATCGTATATTAAGGATTACCATAAGGATAATATTGATAATAAAACTTAATTGATAATAAAACTTAATTGATAATAAAACTTAATTGATAATAAAACTTAATTAAGAACACCCCTATCGAGATACGGGTTTAAAATTCTTGGCAAAATTAATCCATTTCTGCTCTTTTCCACCATTTAGATTAAGAGTAGGAATAGGAAGATTTTCAGTTCTAGGAGGACCATAGTCTCCGCCTCCTTGATCAAAAGTTATTTTTGTATTTTGAGGTGTACCTAAGCCATAGGCACTAACAATATCCCTCGCTAAGTCACAGGTAATATAGAAAGTTCCCATATTGATATTACCGTTACCGGCATAATAATACCATTCTCTAGCCGCATTAGGAAACTGAAGACAATCTTGATAAGTAACTTCAAACATTTTGGCAATGTGAGCATCATAGATTCTTAACTTACCACCATAAGCAGAGCGTGTTGTTTGAGTATCGGGTACCGTCAATTCATAGATACCTTCGTAAGTGAAAATATTCATTGGTAATGACTTTCGGGCATTTTGTGCCTGTACACCGATAGATGTTAGTAACGCTGTTAAAAGTGTTAGGAGTAAAGACAATTTGAAAGTTTTTTGTGGTGTCATCATAACTATTGTTCTTATCCAAATAATGGTCATCATTTTATATTACGACATACTTTATACTGCTAATACTCCTAAAGTTACAAAAGTATAAATTAATCCAGCCTATTGACTTTATGTAATTATATCAATGGTATTTTGGTTCATTAATGTAAAAATAAATAGCATTTATTCTAGGTTCTTTTAATAACTAATAAGCTATAAAAGTCGAGTTATTAATAGTAAATGAAAAGAGAATAAGCCTTTGCTAGTCAGCTTTTCTCTTTTCATGACCAAATAATCTATTAATTTACATTATGGCAAAAAATTTTGAGCATAACCAAAATGTCTGGACAAAAATTGAAGTCCATCGCATGGAATTTTTCCTCTTAATTTTTGAAAATATAAGAATGCACCCATCGGTATTCTTGAATAAATGGCGAGGAATAAAAGTGAGTGAATTAGCGGAATTATTGGGGGTTGAGGATAGCAAAATCTATCTCTGGTGTTCCCCTAAAAAGCCTAATATCAGTGAGTATTATTTACTCAAAATTGCTTTACTTGACATATTCTTTGAACATTTTGAGAATATCCCCGATGTAATTTGGAAAAGACTTATGAGTTAACGAAATATCCTATGGCTAACTTTGCCGATAAATTGTGCATTTGGACATAGTGAAGACTCAAGTAGGGGTTGAATATTCTTCAACCCTTGCTCTCAATTATTACAGCGAAAGTAGAATCCATACCTCAAAAGGTGAAAAAAAGCAAGGTTGTCACGTCATATTTTTCAACTAAAAACCAAGTGAGAATCTAAATGTTATTTTCATTTGGTATATTGCTTATGAAATTAAAAATAGGACAAAGATTAAAAGTACCCTATCAAGATAAAGTCTTGTCTGTGGAAGTTATCTCTCCTCATCAATTTGGTTATAACAAACCATCGATAGGAGTTAATTTCAGTATGCAGGAGAAATATACGGGGTTGTCTTCAACTACTTTAACACAATGGTCTAAGGGTGCGAAAAAACGAGAACCCGATTTATTTATCGATGATGTTACAATGCCCAAAATTGAGCATCTAAGATTGCCTAAATCCAAGAATTTGTATCCTGTTTACTCTACTCCAATCTATAGCAATGATCCTCACTCTGATGAACCCTACAGGGTTGAAAAGGTCATTGAAATTAGTGATTTCATTGATCTATGTTTTACCGCAATCTGTGAGGAAGAAATTAACCGTAGTACAAAACGTGAAATTAAGAAATTCTTACAATGGTTCACAGTTACTGGTTTTTACGCCCAAGTATTCGTCTATATTAAAGGTAGTTTCAATAAAGCGGATAACGAACAGTTACAACAATGGTTAGCATCTCGTCTCGCTAACAAAGAAAACCGCAAATCTTACGCTAGTCTTATTGTCGAGCTTCGAGAAAATCCCGCTTTTTATAGTAATTTGACCTACCTTAACTTGTTTGGTAAACTAGCCAGTCAGATGAGGAAAGAGTGGAAGACTGTGGCGGGAGAAGAGGCGATCGCCCGCAATCATATCCCTGAAGCGATCGCTCTCGAAGCTATTGGCTTTGTAGAAAGAACAGTAGTTGACTTATATACAGGTGATTTACGAGAAGCTCATATTGGCGTAGAGCCGAGATACGTGCGAAATCGGACACCAATATCAAGAAACCATGACATTTATAGTTGAAACGCTTATTCCCGTTAGGTTTCCAAAAATCTATTTTAACAAAACTAAATACTACATAACTGATTTAATCAACAGAATACTTCAATAAGAACGTTTAGATAACTAAATAAACTATAGACGGAAAAAACATTGCCGAGTTAATCATATTTTCGGCAAAGTACAATAGAAAGTAGTATAATTTTTAAAGGGTTAGAGAGATGTTAAATTTAACCACTCCACTTCTGTTTTCAGCAAAGTATCATTTTTCACCACCTCCAGTGAAGAAAAAATCAGACGGTGAAAGGGAATATTTACGTCTTGATGAAATTAACGCCATGATCAAAGTAGCACGAAAAGTAGGAAGGCATGGAGTCAGAGATTCAACGATTATTCTTGAGATGTTTCGTCATGGACTAAGGACAGCCGAATTGGTAGCATTAAGATGGGATTATATAGATTCAAAAGGAGGGCATATTGACATACATCGAGTAAAACATGGACATGATACGATACATCCATTACGTTCTCCAGAACTAAGAGCTTTACATGAACTTAAACGCAAGTATCCAGAAAGCAGTTATGTCTTTGTTTCTGAGCGTCACGCACCCTTAACTACCCGTACTATTCGTCATATTATTGCGAGGGCTGGGAAATTAGCATCTATCCCCTTTCCAGTACATCCACACCAATTACGTCATGCTTGTGGTTATTATTTGGCATCTCAAGGACATGATACCAGAGCAATTCAGGCTTATCTAGGGCATAAAAATATTCATTACACCGTTCGTTATACAGATATATCTCCCCAGAGATTTGAATCTTTTTGGCAAGATTAGTGACAAGTCATGTTTATAATATTGGAGTTTTGCAATTAATAATTAAACAAAAAAAAGTGACCTCAATTGAAAGAACTGCTTATCCTCGCTTCAAACGTTATTATACTCCAAATGAGCTAAAAAATATTTATACGCCAACCACAGAAGATAAACTTTTCGCTACTGAATATACAAGAAATGATAATAATTATTTGAATTTATTAGTTGCACTAAAAAGTTTTCAAAGATTAGGATATTTCCCCAAACTTGAACAGATTCCCTTATCAATAATAAATCATATAAAAAAAATATTGTGTTTATCTGAAGAACTAACAATTGGTTATATAAATCCGAGAACTTATCATCGCCATCAACATTTAATTAGAGAGAAAATAAAAGTCAAAAAATTTGACAACAAAGCCCAAGAATATTTAGAAATAAAGGTAAAAGAAAAGGCTTATTTAATGGGAAATCCTGCGGACTTAATTAATGTAGCCATTGAAGAATTAGTCAAAGAAAGATATGAATTACCCTCTTTTTCCTTCTTAGAGCGACAAATAGCCCGAATCCGAACATTAGTTCATGCTCTAATTTATGAACAAGTGAATAATCAATTATCTCCTGAATATAGAGAAACCTTAAACAGTTTACTACTAATTCACCCAGTCGAACAAAGAAGTCCTTATAATCAGCTAAAAAAAGTCACCAAAAAAGCCACAAGAAATCATCTAAATGATTTATTATTACATCAAAAATGGTTAAATACTTTTGGTAATGTAGAACAGTTTTTATCAGAAATAAACAAATCATTAATTAGTTATTTTGCCAGTGTAGCAAATTCTTTAGATGCTTCAGAATTAAAAGATATTAATGAACTAAAAAGATTGACACTTTTAATATGTTTAATTCATCGAAAACAAGAAAAAACTTGGGATGATTTGGGAGAAATGTTCTTAAAAAGAATGAAAAAAATTCAGAACTTAGCTGAGTTAGAACTACAAAAACAAAAAGAAAGACAACAAGAAATAATGGAAAAGTTGATTTCAGCTTTTGGGGAAATATTGATGTTATTTGGGTTGGAAAAAGATAAGCAAGAAAATCATAATGATACACTCTTTAATCAAATATATTCTTTACTCAAAACTTATGGTGGATATGAACAATTATTAGAAGAATACCAAGCTATAAGTGCTTATAAAGGGAATAATTATTTGCCTTTTATTTGGCGTTTTTATAAAAGTCATCGCAGTGCATTTTTTAGGTTACTTAATATTTTACAATTAGAATCTACCAGTACTGATAAGAGATTGATAGATGCCGTAAATTTTTTATCTTTAAAATCAACATAAAAAAGGAGAATATTTATCGAGTGAAGTAGATCTTTCTTTTGCTTCTCAACAGTGGCAAAAGTTAGTAATTTATCAGAATGAAATGGGCATAAAAATTTTTCGCCGTCACTTTGAGACTTGTATTTTTTCTTATCTAGCTTTTGAATTAAAATCAGGAGATATTTGTCTCAAAGGAAGTTCTGAATATGCCGATTGGCGAACACAATTATTAAGTTGGGATGAATGTGAAGTTATTGTAGATAATTATTGTGAAAATTTAGGTTTACCAAAAACGGCTCAAATTTTTGTTAATAATTTAAAAAGTTTCTTAATTCAAACAGCTGAAAAAGTTGATTTAAACTATCCTAATAATTCGAGTTTAATTATTAATGATGAAGGAGAACCCATTTTAAAGAAAGTTACGAAAAATGAAGTTAGTTCTACTCTCAAAAATCTTGAAGTTATCATAGAAGAAAGAATGCCTAATTATAACTTAATAGATATTCTTAAAAATGTAAATTATTGGACTAATTTTACCAGACATTTTGCACCTCTGAGTGGTAGTGATCCTAAAATTGATAATCCTACTGAACGTTATTTATTAACTACTTTTACTTATGGTTGTAATTTAGGTCCGTCTCAAGCAGAAAAACACATGAGAGAGATTATTTCCTCAAAATTAATCTCTTTTATTAATCGCCGTCATATAAATACTGATAGTTTAAATAAGGCAATAAATGACATTATTAATCGTTATAATGTATTAGATTTACCCAAAGTTTGGGGTAACGGAAATGTGGCGGCGGCTGATGGTACTAAATATGATGTAAGAGAACAAAATTTACTCTCAGAATATCATATCAGATATGGTGGTTATGGTGGCATTGCTTATCATCATGTAGCGGATAAATATATTGCCTTATTTAGTCATTTTATTCCTTGTGGAACATGGGAAGCAGTATATATTATTGAGGGTTTATTTGAAAATAAATCTAACATTAAACCTGATACAATTCATAGTGATACTCAAGGACAAAGTACTCCTGTTTTTGCTCTATCGTACTTATTGGGTATTAAGTTAATGCCTCGCATTAGAAATTGGAAAGATTTAGTCTTTTATCGTTATGATAAAAATACCGTTTATCAACATATAGATTCATTATTTACAGATACAATTAATTGGCAGTTAATTGAGACTCATTGGCAAGATTTAATGCAAGTAGTTTTATCTATTTATACGGGCAAAATATCCAGTGTTAGTTTATTAAGAAAGTTAAGTAATTATAGTAGAAAAAATCGATTATATAAAGCCTTTAGGGAGTTAGGAAGAGTGATTAGAACTATCTTTTTACTCGAATATATTTCTGATTTAGAATTAAAGCAACAAATTACGGCGGCGACAAATAAAGTTGAGGCTTATAATGGCTTTTCTAAATGGTTATTTTTTGGTGGAGATAAGATTATTGCCACCAATGATAGAGAAGAAATGGAAAAAAGAATTAAATACAATGATTTAGTTTCTAATGCTGTTATTTTTCATAATGTTGTCGAGTTAACTAATATTTTACAGCAATTACAAAAAGAAGGTTATTTAATCGATAAAAAAGATGTAGCTTGTCTAAGTCCTTATTTAACCAGTCATGTGAAAAGATTTGGTGATTATCTTCTTAATCTTGCTGAAGTACTTCCTTCCTTAGAGCAATTTCAAATTGGCTCTTTGTTACAAAAATAGATTTACTGAACCGTAAGCAGAATCAGCGTTTCAACTGTAAATGTCATGGTTTATTGACATTGGTGTCCGATTTCGCGCGTATCTCGGCTTCCCCCCATATTTTGGCGATGGAGGTTGCTCGTAAAAAGTTTAAGCTACCCCCAGTCAGAAAAATTGACGAAAGCCTTATTTACCAAGATTACCCAACCCTCAAACTTTCTAAGAAAGATGTTAATAACATCATCGAATTAATTGAAGGTGGTTTTTCAGTCAAAGAGATAGCAGAAGCATACGATGTTACTGAATCTACTATCCGCTACCATCTACAACGTCGAAATCAAAAGATAGCGTAAATAATTTAATTAGGTTTGAGGTTTTAGGTATTAGAGTCTGATATTTGCTAAAACTTCCATATCATATCGGGTAAGGTTTGCCTTACCCGATATAAGCACCACTTTTTTATTCCACAGACAAAAAAAAAGAGGCTCTATAGCCCCCAAAACTTAGATACCTTAAGCATTTTCAAGGAAACAAGCGTTCAGTTACTTTTGCTACATAAACGTATAGGTTTTAAGAACTCCTGCCCTGTTTTCTAAAATTTTTTTAAAAGTACTTGAAAAATCGCCCAAAGCGATCTAAGGTTAAAAGTGTTACAAAAAACATCAAATCATCAGAACTGAGTAACTCAGAACGAGATGAGATGAAACGTGAATCAAAGACTACCAATCAAAAATTCACAGTAAGGTCAGTAAAGACCTGTAAAGGAAATGATAATAGAAAACGGTAAATTTGTCGCCCCCCCTCTCAAAAAAATTATCGCCTCGCCCGAATTTGCCCCCTCTGAGCAAGGGTCAAAGCCTTATGGTGGTTTAAATCAGTCCAATGGTCAAAATTTTTGGTCTTCACAAAACTTAACAATGTGTCAGGAAATCTTGACAAAAAAAAGACCCCTGCGAACAGATATATCATTCTCCTACTGTTCCGAGTTGATTAATAAACCTGTCACAAATTCCGACAAGGCTAAAACTAATTTTCACTCCATGTCAGGAAATGTTGATAATATTATTGACATATTCTGTAAAGGTTTCGCCGTTAGTCCTTTTCACTATACCAATAACCACAGAAGTAGTGATAATGCGACCGTTGCGGGTTTATTAATCGTCGATATTGATAACCAAGAATGGGTTGAACCAGAAATCATTGATGGCAATAAGCCTCAAAATAATAATGGGCATGGCGATAACAACCAGAATGGCAATGACAATAACGAGGGAAAAATTGTTAAACAGAAGGTATATAAACACCAATTAACTTTAGAAGAGTACCAGTCGATCGATTTCTGCCGTAAATATACTTTTGCCATTACCACAGCAAGTCATACAGAAACATGGCACAGATTTCGAGTTTTTATGCCCTTACCCATGGATATTGATAAAACTACCTATGAGGTAGCTGTAAGGCATTTAAACGCCATTTTAAAGGGTGCTGTTGATATAAATGCCACTAACCCTAGTATCGGCTTTTATGGCAATAGTAACGGTATCCTCTACAAAGCTGATGAGTTTCAAGCCTTAGACTATGACTGGTTATCTCAATTACAACCCGAAGTTGACAAGATTAAGAAAAAACAGGAAAAACAAAAGCGTAAATTAGCCCGAAAAATAGCTAAAAATCAGAAAAAATTAGCTAAAAGTGCTACTGCTAAGGATATTGTTGAAGCTCTATCTTATATACCATGTGATGATTATGATACTTGGACTAAAGTAGGTTTTGCTTTACATCATACTTTTAATGGTAGTGATGAAGGGCTAGAAATCTACGATAATTGGTCGTCTCAAGCTAATAATTACGACGGTAGAAAAGCTATTGAGTACAAATGGCTCTCATTTAACAAATCACGCACCGACAAGCCTATAACCATTGCTACGGTGTTTAAGTTGGCGATCGATCAAGGGTATAAACCACCAAGAAAGATTAGAAGAAGACTGGAGGCACGAGATTATTTTGAAGACTATAAAACCTTCTCTTATCCCATATCTCTGGAGTGTCATAAAAATTATGATAAAGGTGAAATAAGTCAAGAAATTCCCGCCGATAATCTCGATTATTTGAAGGATGAAATTAAGAATATTAACTCCTCTAAAAAAGGTTATTTCCCAGAGGAGATAATCGCCCAAATTCCCCGTCAAGGATTAGTTTTTATTCAGGGAGACATGGGCACTGGTAAAACTTACTTAGCAGAGAAAATTGTCGCCGAGTTTAAAGCTCAAGGTAAATATGTATTGTCTCCTGATAGTACCCGAAGCCTCTGCCAACAGTCGGCTAATCGCTATGGTATTTATTACAAAACCCATGATGATACTACCCCCATTCAAAATTTAAGAAGTCAGGGCATTAAAACTACCTATGACAGCTTTGCTAAATACAAGGATGAAGCTCCTGATTGTATTATTTTTGATGAAATTTTGTCTAGTGAAAACCATTTATTATTAGGTGATACGGAGTTAAAACATAATCGAGAAGAAGTACTCTATGCCGTTAGAAATGTGGTGAAAAACTGCATTGATAAAGGTGGTTTAGTTATTTGTCTGGATGAAATGTTGGTGGATTTTTGCATCGATTTAATGAAGGATTTTGCAGGTGGTATTGAGCCTTTTATTATTGTTAATCATTACCGTAATAACAACTATGAAACTTATCAATTACTTAATCCCGATGAGCCGAAAAAAATCCTCTTTACCATGCCGATATTGGGTTTAAAACCTTTTTATTGTTGCGATAGCCAAAAAGAAGTTATCTCTCTTTATCAAGAATTATCGAAGACTTTCTCTGATAAAGTATTTAAACATATTCATCAAGGTAATGCTAATTTGCCAGAAAATCAGGAATTACTCAAGAATCCTACCCTCTGGTTACAACAGAATAAATGTGATGGTTTAATTGTTAGCCCGACTATTGTCTGTGGCTTCTCTATTGAGGGTAATTTCTTTGATGCGGTTATCGGTAATTTCTGCGGGGTTTTACCTGTTAACCAATGTCGTCAAATGTTACGACGCATCCGTAGTGATATTCCTCGTTATGTCTATGCTAGTAGTCATGGGTTGAATTATAGCAATGAGTTTGATTTTCAGGAAATCGCTGATAAGGCTATCTTGAAGAAAAAGAATAAGTTAGATTTACTCAAGTTGTCTTCTCTCATTGCTAAAAGCACTCTCCCTTCTGAATACATAAAAGTAGCGTTAAGTATGATGAATCCTGACACGGGCAAATGGGAAAATATTGAGCTTATCACCCAATCGAAATATATTGGTTTTACTAATGCGGGTAAGGCTAACTATCGGGAAAATATTTTTAATGAGTTGAGGGATAGTGGTAGCACCATCATTTATGGTTATAATTATGAGGAATTTATGGCAGAATTTGTGGAGGTAGGATTTACGGAAGAATCTTTACACGAGCATAGTCAAAAGGATTTCAAGACTATTATTAAAACTCATAATGATGAGCGAATGAATCATCAGGCAGTATCTATCTCTTCTGGGGATACTACGGGCTTCGATTTGGATTCGGCTCAATATGTCTTAAAAAATCGCCATGGTATCAACCCTGAAACTCACCTGCCTTTACACTCGGAGGAGAAGATTGCGGGCGCTCAAAAATTTATCTATCAAGATTTATTCCCTACGGTGGAGTTAACCCTTGATTTTATTAAGGAATACTTACTCAAAGATAAGACAAAACTGAGAACGATCGAGCGATATTTTTGGTTTAATAATTTTAGCTTATTGAAGAAGAAGGAAACCATTAAAGCTCTTAATTGGTTATCTAATTCCCGTCGCTTTGTCTATTTGGAGAAGGATTATGATGATTTACTCCTAGAGATTCATCTGTTAAAGGTGCTAGAGGTGCAAAAATTCATCGATTTAGAGGGTTATTTTACCCGAAAGGATAAATGTGTCAAGAGCTTCTTTAAACGTGCCTTAAAACACAAGCAAGAGTTACGAGATTATTTCAACATTATCGTTACCGCCGACAGTAATCCTATTATCATCTTGAAAAATTTACTCAAGTCGATTGGTATTAAGTTGAAGTCAAGCGTTAGAAAAGTCAATAAGGTTAATACTAGAGTCTATCTGATCGATCAATCATATCTTGATGATGATATAAGACAATCGGTATTAACATCTTATCAAATGCGTAATGCTGGGTTAAAAACTGTCAAAGGAAAAATGAAAAAAATTAGTGAAGGTTTTGAGGAAAACAAAAACTCTGAAACTACTATCAATAAAGGGTTAGTGGGTGATAGCAACGGCTATAAAAACGACTCTATATCCTATAATAATCAAGCTAATTCTGTAGCGGGTTTAAAGGTAACAACAAAGATTTCAACTGAGGGGTTAAAACAAGGGGAAATTTTCCAAACAGAAAGAGGAATTATCGAAGGTAATAAAAATGCTAAAACTGTTATCAAAAATGAATTTGAAGCCAATAACAACAGCTATGAAAACCCTTCTATATCCTATAATAATCAAACGGATTCTGTAGTTACTCAAGCTCAAACTCAAGACGATGACAAATACTGAAACCCTGCTAATCATTTAATCATTTAGTGGAATTTACACACTAAAAAATTAGTCGGAGTTGAAAAATCGATCGATTAGAAATCAATCAGATGAAGGTTATTATTAAATTAATTGGTGATGAAGAAACTAACTTTCAATTTTTCCCAAAGATTAACAGCATTAGCAATCTTCTCTCTAATTTGTATTTCATGGATTCCAGTACAATCACAAGAGCAGTCTAAGCCTTTTAAAATTTTAACTGGTCATAGTGATAAGGTCGAACAGATTGTTTTCAGTGCAGATAATAAAACATTAATTAGTGCTAGTAGAGATAAAAATATTCAAGTTTGGGATATTGATAGTAACAAAGTTTTACGGACATTATCCACACAATCGGAAGGAGTTACTTCGATCGCTTTGAGTAGAGATAATCAGATTTTAGTCAGTGGCGATATTGATCATAGCGTGAAAATTTGGGATTTACCAACAGGAAAATTATTAATAACCCTCAATGGACATTCCCAACCAGTGGAAGCCGTTGCAATTAGTCCCAATAGTAAATTAGTTGTCAGTGGTAGCGACGATCGTACGATTAATATTTGGGATATTAGTTCGGGCAAACTTTTACATACATTGACAGGACACCCCGATTATATCAGCGATTTAACGATTAGTTCTGATGGCAAAACTCTTGTTAGTAGTAGTGGTGATGCTGATTATATGGCTAAACTTTACGGTAATATTAAGGTTTGGGACTTAGAAACGGGAAAGTTAGTTTATAGTCTAAAACAAGCAAGTCCAGTGGCTAACATCATTATCAGTCCAGATGGAAAAACTTTATTTAGTGGCAGTTTTGGGCAAATAGAATCGGCAAATTCTGCAATTAATACAATTATGCTCTGGGATTTAAAAGAAGGTAAATTAATCCGTAACTTTACAGAAAATACAGAATCTGTAGAGTCAATGACTTTAAGTTCAAATGGTAAAACTCTTATAACAGGTAACTTTCGGGGCAATATCAATTTTTGGGATTGGGAAAATGGTCAATTATTGCAAACCTTTAATAATGATTCAAATTCGATTAATACGATCGCTATCAGCCCAGATTTAAAATATATTGCTAGTAGCTCTGACAACACAATTAAACTGTGGAAAATTCCCCCAATTTAAAGGTTTTGCTTAATCTTACAATCAACTTCTAAGCAGGGGATTCAAGTAGTAAGATAAAGAGATTAGACACTGTATATTTTAAACTAGACAGATGAAAAAGTATTATATTAATGACTTGCAAGAAAGATATAATCTCAAGACTAGACAATCTGTGTACGATAGACTTAAAGCCATAGAAATACAAGTAGAGAAGGAAGGGAATAAAAGCTATGTAACCGAGACTGTGTTAGAGAAATTAGACCAACTGCAAGAACATTTAAACTTAGGGGGAAGCATCAAAACCTTTACTCCGACTGTTAAAACTACTGTCCATTCCAAAATAGACAATGAAAATTTTGAGTCACCAATAGACAGTATAAATTCTGTACTAGACAAGGCAAATTCTTCCCCAGACAGTGTAAATTCTGCACTAGACAAAGCTAATTCCTTCCTAGACAGTAATATCCAATATGTACAGCTAGACTTATTTGAAACTCTGATGGAGAGAGTGGAAGAAGTAGTGGAAAAAATGATACCGATTAACCCCATTAGTCATTGGGAGAAATTAGATATAGCAGTAGAAAGAGGATATATACTCAGTAGCCAAGAAGTAAAAAACCTAGTGGGTACTAAACCTAATGGTACAAAATGGACAAGGGGAGCATTCGTTTTTACCCGAACTGGAAAGATAGGTAATCAAGCAGGATGGACGATTAGTCGGCTTTGAGGGTAAGGTTGTCGAGAAGACTGTGCCAATACCACCGAATCTTTCCCCGACACAAAACACAATGTTGTAATTACCAACGCAACAATACTATTAAATTTAATTTTCATATTTAGGTAAAAGTAAAATTAAGGACAACTATTGGCTAAATCAGGACGTTTGATTTCCAATTCATCCCAATAAGCTCGGAATGCAATGTTTTCTATCTCTTGAGCTTTTTTCAGTGTAGTAGAGTTTAAACCTTGCTCTTTAAGATAACTCTTTGCAGCCTGTGCGCCTTGAATGTTTGCCATAGCACCTGCTAGTCCACAATCTCTTAAAGTTGTATCAGTTAAATTTTTTGCAGCTTCAGCCGCTCTTTGGTAATTAATAATAGCAGTATCGTAATCTCCCTTCCGTGTGGCAGACCAAGCCTTTTCATTATATCCATTGATTAATGGTCCATAAGGGGGAACTTGGCTTAACAAAGGGCTTATCTCGATCACCGAAAAAGTTAAACCTATAGAAAGACTGAGACAAATTTGCTTTATTAATTTCATCTATACTTAACAATTACTAGGTAGTTAAAAATTGATACAGTAACCGTAACATAAAAATAACTAAACAAACAGCTTTACCCCATCAGGGTAAAAACAAAAATAAAAATAACAGAGACTATGATATTTAAGTGTTTCATGGATTAGAGATTAAGAGATAATTGATCGATCGAAATATTACCCTTTCTTCCCCGATGATATTCTAAATGACAGACATTGCATAAAGCTACTAAATTTTCTGGTCTATTATCTTCAGGTATTCTATTCCAATGGTGGACTTGGAGACAATTACCTTTTCTTGAACTTTTCTTATCTTTGAAGTCCGCACCACATTTAGCACACTTCCAATCGGCTTTTTCTTTGACTTCCATCGATATTTCTCTCCAATCTTTGCTATATCTGCTCATCATCTATCCCCCCTAACTCTGTTTTTATCGAGCGTGTAACTTTATTCATTTATATAAATTTTTTCACCTTCACCTTCACCTTCACCTCCAGCTACAGAATCAGAATCAGAAGCAGAAGCAGAACCAGAACCAGAAGCAGACCAATTTAAGACTCTCTCATACAAAGTCTCATAGATTAAACTGACAGATGATGGTTTTAGCTTTATCGGATAACGATATACTTCTACTGGATAACTAAGATTTTCTCTTACCCCTCCCTTAAAATCAATTAGTAATATACCCACTTTGTCATTCGTTGTTTGGGAGATCGTTTTGATTAAATCAAGATCATCAGAGGGAATAGCAAAACAGAAATAATGACAGAAATGTAAATACTTTTGCCATTTATGATCTGAAGCAAAATCCTGTTGACTTGATTTTATTTCCACCACAAAAACATCTTTCGGACGTTTATAGCTCCATCGAATTACCGCCATAAAATCGATCCTTAATCTTTTCTTTTCAAAGTTTATCCTTACCTCTGTATGGTCTTGATAATGTTTCGGAGGGTAACGCATTTCAGCACAAGTTTTAGTCCAGTTAACTAGATTTATTTTTAAAGAGTGGGCTATACTTGGGGCTATTTGTTCTTTTGATATTTCCCTCTGCCTCTCCGTCTCCGTCTCCGTCTCATTGGAATCGCTGTTTATCTCTTCTGCTACCAGTCCTAAATGCTCATATTTCCCCTCGTTACCTTTTGTCGGTCTTCCCCGATTAGTTTTACCATTAATAGGTCTGTACTGTTGCTCGATTTGTCTTGTTTCTTTTACGGTTATATTACCTTGTAAAACCTGTTCTTTCAGCTTTTCATAGACAGGCGCTGGTGCATTTCGTTCTACTTTCTCTAAGTTTTCAAGGGCTTCGGGGGATGCTACCGCATTATCAATCTCGTCAATTTCCTTACTTCCTACAGTATAGAGATAATATTTCCCCGCTTTAATATATCTCCAAATTAAGGAGGGTTGACGGTCACATTTCTTGGCGATATGGTGAACCCATGCCGTAAATGATGTTTGTCCAGACTGTTTAAATAACTCCTTCTCTCTAACGGCAATAGCTATCTTAGCAACTTCTCGCCAACTAGATTCCGGGGTAATTAACAGTTGTTCTATCTGTTTTTCCGCTTTTTCTAGTTTGTCAATATCAATCATTAGCACATATTAAGTCTAGTTAACTAGATTATAGTCTAAAGAGTGAAAGAATAACATTTCTTTGTGATTAACCCTTAGCGATCGTTCCTAAATAAATATCAGGAAATCCTCCCATCCCCCTGCATTAGTGTCTTTTAGGCGTAATATGCCTTCCAATAATCCTCTCTAAATTTTGGTACTGACATAAAGTTAATACATCAGTACCAATTCAAGTTAGACAGCGATGGGGACAAAGTTTTCTTTGCCTTGGTAATAATAAGATAAGACAGTTTCTACATTATCGCCGATATAGTCAGCCACAGTACGAGGATCTACACCAGCCTGAATTTGCAGGGAAGCAAAAGTTCTACGAGTAGAATAAGCATCGATATAGTTAGGTAATTTATCTTTCTTAGCTAATTCACTTACTATTCCTTTACGTTTAATTTTGCCATCAGGGGTCATTTTAGTTAACCACGATGTGATTAGCAAACCACTATTATAAGGGCGTTTTTCGCTATTGAGAAAAATAAAATCATTATTGCCAGTACCAATACCTAAATCCTTATAGGCGGCTTTAATTTCTTGGAGAATCTCCACTGCACGTTGACTCAATTTGATAGTTCTAGTTTTATGATTTTTTGTATCCTTAATCAGTTTACTTTTGGAACTATAAGACTCATTAATTAACAGTTCCGTAAAAACTCCTTCAGGAGTAATAACTTGCCATCTTACTTTACCCCAACGCAAACCAAAAGCCTCTCCATGTCTCATACCAGTACAAAATAGAAATTCTATGATTAAACTTGGAATATCTATTTTTTTATAGAAACTATTTTTGATTAGTCTTTCATGGTAACTTTTGATAATCAAGTCTTTCTGTTCTTTTGTCCAGGCTTTTTTATTACAATCTTTTTCGATGTCACTAAGAACTTTGACTTGTGGTCTTTTTGTTAGAGGTAACTTACGAGCTTTAGTAAGATGGGAGGAAAAATTATTAGGAGTATTCGGTGGCAATATACCATTCTCTATTGCCCAGTCCATACTATTTTTCAGTACACTTAAAACTTTAATTTGGGTGTATCTTCCTCTTGTTTGTCTTAAATGTTGAGCAATCTTGAGTTGCCCTATATCTCTAATAATATTTATTTCTTCACAGCCTTTGAGACTATTTCGATATAATTTCTTGTACTGATTTTCTAAAGTCGTAATAGCTAAGTTAGGAGCGTGATATTCGGTGAATTTATCTAATAATTCCACAGGATTAAGATCCTCGTAGTTAAAGATATTTACCTCTGTTTTTTTTGAAGAATGCTTATACTTATCCAAATTATGGGGATTAAATGTACCCTTTTCTAAATCTTCTTGTAGTTGATTTCTAGCTTGATAGGCTTCCGCCATATTGGAGGGATCTGCTTTAACTCCAAAACTTATATAGTATTGTTTTTTACCAAAATATTTCTGAGCAAAAAAGCTAGGGAAACTAAGTCTAATATATTCCCTTGCATCTTGTTGTACTTTAACTTGATGACTTGCCATAATTTTTCTATTATTCTTAAGTTGTTTGTGGTGCAGTAAGGTACTTTTTTGTGACCAAGACCTTACTGCATTTATTCTATTATATCAACCTGCTGTTCGTTGGGGGAAGCAGAGTTAAGTGCCTATAATTATTATAGATAAAGGCTTTTAACGAAAAAGTATTTATCAATTTAGGAATTTTTCTAGTACTTTTTCTATATTAGGATGGTTTGAGGTAGTTTCAACCCCTGAAAATAGGTACATAGGTGCAATAGGTACTCTCTATTTTTTTGCTCTTCGACAACGAATTTCTTCGATCTCTTCATGAGCTTTTTGAACCACATTTTCTAAAGTTTGTGTTACCAGTTTGGTCATAGTAACACCTTTGATATAAGCAAGAATTTTAATATCCTCTTTTAATGGTTCAGAAATTTTGATTTTGAGTATTTCCATATTGTTTCGGTGGGAATTATTGTTCATAGTTAGATTGACCAGTGTTTTTTGTGTAATTCTTGTTGTTTTTCTGCCAACTTCCTTGTAAGACAATTGATTTTCACCATACGGTTAAAGGTTTTTTCAATGTCTTGGGATTCTTGAGTCGTTGGTAGTAAGATAGGTAATTCCTTGAGTTCCCCCAGTCGAATTAGAGGTCTTGTCGCCTTTGAAACTAGCCTCGAAATGGCTGTTTGCCCTACTTCAGAAATAAGATACATATACAAACTAATGGCACTTATTTCTTGTCCCGCTCTAAGAATAAAATAAGATTGATTGACTACCCAACCTCCTTCACCTATTGGGGGGACATTTGGAGAAACGATGCCCACTTTGCCTACACTTCCTTTTGTCACAATAACAATGTCATAGGGACGTAAAAAGTGTTGATTTTGCTTGTAATTAATCGTCTCTACCTCTTTAGTAGGGGGAGATAAATAACCATAATCAGGAAATTGATCAATAGTAATTTCCTTGGCTTTTATTTTGTTCGATGAGTTATTACGGATATGGGTATTAGAAAGGGGGGAAACAATATTCGCTACTTTTTCCAATGGGGTGGTTATTTTAGTTGAGAGTAGTTGCTGAACTTTTTTCTCTTTAGAGGAATATATGTATTGAGCAACTTCTAAACTACTTTTGTTTTCTAGTACCTTTTCTTTACTAACATCAATAACAATAAACTCATCAGCGTCAGAGCGACTAACCTTATATAAGGACTGCCATTCAACTAATTTAGGTTGATGGTTTTCTCGAACCGAAAACAAATCATTTGCACCATCGACAAAACGAATATTGTCATTCTTTTTACTTTTGTTGAATACTACTATGGAGAATTGAGATATAACATAAGGAATGATTCCAGAGGGCAAACTGATAACTGTCTCAACAATCTTTCTCTCAACCAAACTTTCACGAAATTCTTGAGCTTTCTCACTTAATAATAATGTACTATTAAGGAGAATAATGGCACGGTTTTTCGTACGAGCTAAAAGATGTTCAAGGGCATAGACATCTCGATCGATCCAACTTTTGAAAGGTCGTGAACTTTGTTGACTAATAAAGGTTTCGTTGTATTTTACTCCAGGGGGAGAAATACAAATGGTTAACTTATGTTGTTTTGGTTCAAGGCTTTCATTCTGAGTAGGAGCATTGAGAGGATGACTATAACTAACTTGAATATCAACTTCGTTGAGGATGTTAAGCAGATAAATAAGGGGAATATTGCCTAATATCTCTAGGTAGGGATGTCCACCTTTTTTGATGATTTCGAGGGCGAATTTAGCTACAGAGTCATAAGGACAATAAATTTCATCTCCTTTGTCTATCTCAGCTAATTGAATCATTAGCTTGATCAATTCCCCAGGGATGAGAAATTCTCCTTCTTCCCGAAAAATATCTAAAATATCTTCTGTTATTCGGAATTGGCTAATTTCTTCGTTCTTAAATTTACTTAAATTCTCTAAGGCTTGAGCCAAAGAGTTATCGCTAATATTCAACTTCAGTGGTGCAAATGCTGTGTAATTAGGATTCTTGTGTTTGAGTTCAACAAGAGTTCCAAAACACTTTTCCAGTTTTTGATAATTTAGAGGTATGTCCCAAACAATATTAGATTTTACTGAAGTAGTTTGGGGGAATACTTCCCTCAAAATAGGATCATTTACTAATAGTTTCTTAGATAATGCTATTAGTTGTAAACAAAAAAAAATGTCTCTTGTCTTTTGTTAGGCTCTGTTTGAAAACAAGAAACTAAGGCATTTAGTAGTTTTTGCTCATTGCCATCAGTTAAATTTTCCTGCATTTTTGATACCTCCTTTTTTTCTCATTGCAAGACTTCTGTTCACCCCTCAAGTATGGCGTACTAATAATAGAGGTGTCAAGGGGGTTAGTTATTTTTTTTTTTCATTCCAGAGATGAAATGGGCATTGTGTGTCATGGTGTCTTGAGAATACCTAATGACTAGCAGCAACAACATAAGTGGTAAGAGGTCATATTTTTTCTAATGTGGGCAAGGTATCGATTACCAACTTTTGTTATTATCTAGTTAGTAATAAAGTTAAGACCTACTATGCCTAGTTCGTTGCCGAAATATTCTGGTTTGATTACTGAGCATCAGCTTTCAATCCTCGATGAGTTTATTAGTCTCCATGAGGGAATTTCTAAGGCGAGGGTGTTAGGACGCTTATTGGAGGCTTGGCAGGATGCTGGTAAGCCCATTTTGGGAGACAGGGATACGACTTTGCACGATCGTCTCTTGCAGTTTGAGCAGTTAGATTTAGATGCTTTGGTGGTAGAAAAGGTACGGGAATATTTAGATATTCATTTAGATTATTTGGTTAATAACTTAGTAGAGAATAAGTTAAGACCCATATCAACTATAGACAATAAGGAAATAGTAATAGATAATAACTTAGTTAATAATGAGTTAGTAACTAATGATTCGGAAGATGATGAAAGTTTGGCGGAGGGTAATATTGCTGATAAGCCAGAGTCAAAAGTAGTGACTGACAAAGACAATGACAAGAATGAGGACAAGGACAAGGATGAGGACAACGATAGGGATGAGAATGAGAATGAGGGGGAAGTTTTGTCTCTACCAGTGCAGGGTAAGCAACTGGGGGATAAAGAGAAAAAGCAATCTGAGGTGGTTAGTAATAAAGATATTAACCAAGATAATAACTTGCCTGAAGATGATAGTAATAAGGATGTTGAGTTAATTGATAATTTAAACAAGAAGGATACTAATAAAGATATTAACTCAGTTGATAACTTAACCGAAGGTCATATTAATAAGGATATAACCCCAGTTGATGAATTAGAACAAGAAGATATTAACAAGGATATTAACCAAGTTGATAACGTAAGTGACGAAGATATTAGTAACGTTGATCAGTTAAAAGAAGAAGATATTACTAAAGATAATAACCAAGGTGATAACTTAACGGAAGATGATATTAATAACGGCATAACCCCAGTTGATGAGGTAAGGGAAGAGGATAGTAATAAAAATATTAACCAAGTTCATAACTTAGGTTTTGAGGACATTTCTTCAGAATCAGAATCAGAATCAGAATCAGAATCACAACAAAAAGGTCATAATAAAGTTAGTAACAAAGTTAGCAATAAAGTTAGTAACAAGATAATTGATAATGATGAAGCCAAACAAGAAGTTAAGGATTCTTCCACTTCAACGGTTACAGAGGAAAATCCTGCTTCTCAATTAGTTATTACTTTAGATAAGAGTCAAGTTAATAACCAAGCTGATGTGAGTCATATTCCTGCGAAGTTTTTGGCGTTATCACAAGGGAGCGTGGAAACTAAGATATTGGCTGAGGCTCTCGGTTTCAGTTCTTCAGCAAGGGTAACTGACTTGGGTAGTGGGAAAAATAAAACTCTACTTTTTCCAGAGTTTTGGGATTATATGAAGGTAGAAAAAACTACCAAAACTGATAAGAATGGTAAGGAAGTCAATTCTTATAAATGGACTAAGAGGAAGTAATAAACTATCTGATTTGTTGGGAATTGAAGATAGAGTTTTTAGAACGATTCATGTTTAGTTCGCTTGAACTGGGCAAGTTAAAAGAATATGTTGATTTTTACTTAAATAATTCTCCTTCTCCTTATGTCGGCACTGATTCCGACTTAACTAAATATGGGTTTATTTTCATTAAAAGTAGCTACTTACATTATTTTCATTTCAATCATTTAGCATATAAAATCATTGTTACTGGTAATAATTGCCAATGGAGTTTAACTTTAGTAAGAAATGGTAAACATTATGACTACACAGAAGAAAATAGAAATATTCTTGAGACATCTTCTGTCTTAACACCTGAGTTTGACCTGCTGATAGAAGAAATACAGAAAAAATATCCCGTACAATTCATTTTTGATGATCTCAGAAAAGTAATTGAACTCAAAGAGAAATTACTAGAATTACATAATGTTATTATTCCTTTCTAATAATCAGATTATGCAAATTATCCGTGATGAATTTTGGGAATTTTGGTAACTGCCGAGGTCAAAACAAAATAGACGCAGTCTTAGAGTAAAATATTTAATCTTGGTTACTCTACATTCCGCACGTCAAAGTGTATAATTTGAGATGATGAGATTAATTACTTAGGAAACATTAATCTCAGAAAATCGGATTACCGTGGCTAATGTAATATTTAGGGTGATAACGATGTCTCAAGTTCGGGGAATAGCAGATAAATTACAACCAGAGGTAATTGTCAAGGGTTCATTATTCCCCGAACCAATCAAGATTATAACAACGATCGCGCTCGGAGAATCCCTGAAAGTAATTGGTAGTGGGGTAAAAAGTCAAAAGACTTACCAACCCATACTGAATTTAGAGCAGTTATTACAGTTGGAGATAAGTCCTGAAACAGAGCCATTTGACGGTAAAGCAGAGCATTTTCGTCTCGGTATAGAGGCTTTTAGATGGGGATTAGCCTATGAATACGATCCCTATTTTTCCTTGGCGATCGCCCGTGTGGATCCATTACCCCACCAATTAGAAGCCGTTTACGATTACTTTTTAAAGTTAGCTAGAGTACGTTTTCTCCTCGCCGATGATCCTGGGGCGGGTAAAACCATTATGGCAGGATTGTTAATCAAAGAGCTGAAAATTAGGGGTTTAGCCCAACGTATTTTAATTGTAGCCCCTGCTAATCTTACTTTTCAGTGGCAGAGGGAGTTAAAGGATAAATTTAGAGAAGACTTTGATGTGATTAAAGGGGATATTTTACGGGCTAACTACGGCAAAAACCCCTGGCAGGAAAACAATCAGGTGGTGACTTCCATCTCTTGGGTATCCCGTATCGAAGATGCTAAAGAAAGTTTATTGCGTAGTCATTGGGATTTGGTTATCGTGGATGAAGCCCATAAAATGAGTGCTTATAGTAGTGATAAGAAAACACTAGCTTACCAACTAGGGGAAAGACTATCCCAAATGACAGATCATTATCTGTTAATGACGGCAACTCCCCATAAAGGAGATCCAGCTAACTTCTGTCTCTTCTTAGAGTTACTGGATAAAGATGTCTATGGCGATGTTAAAAGTCTGGAAGAAGCGATGCAACGTAATACTGCTCTCTTTTACCTCAGACGTACCAAAGAAGCCCTCGTTACCTTCCCAGATCCCCATACAGGAGAAGTGACAAAGTTATTTACCAATCGCAGAGTAGAGACGATCGAGTTTTTCATCGATAATGATGAAAAACATTTCTACGATGCTTTAAGCCGTTATGTGGAAGATAAATCCATTAAAGCCTCTCATGATGACTCTGCCAGAGGTAGGGCTTTAGGTTTCACTATGGCAATGTTGCAAAGACGTTTTGCTTCGAGTATTTACGCTGTACGTCGTAGTTTGGAACGGATGAAAGATAAAAGGGAAGGCATTTTAGAGAATCCCGAAGCCTATCGCCGAGAGCAAATCAGTCGGAAACTACCAGAGGATTTTAACGACTTAACCGAAGCAGAACAACAACGTATTATCGAAGATTTGGAATCAGTCGTAGCATCTGTTGAACCAGAAGACTTACGGGATGAGATTGCCCAGTTATCTCGTCTCATTACCTTAGCGTTAGACCTAGAAAAACGAGAAGTAGAGTCCAAATTGGTTAAATTAAGGGATGTGATTAATCAACAGGGAATGTTTACTAATGAAGGAAAGAAAGATCGCACCTATGTACCGATGAAGTTGTTAATTTTCACCGAACATAAGGATACCCTAGACTATCTGGTAGAAAAGTTAAGGGGGTGGGGCTTGTCTGTTACCCAAATCCATGGGGGGATGAAAATTGGAGATAGGGATATTCCTAATACCCGTATTTATGCCGAAAGGGAATTTCGAGAAAGTGCACAGGTATTAGTCGCCACAGAAGCTGCAGGAGAGGGCATTAATTTACAATTTTGCTGGTTTATGATTAACTACGATATTCCTTGGAATCCCATTCGTTTAGAGCAACGTATGGGGCGTATTCACCGTTATGGGCAAGAAAAAGACTGTCTGATTTTCAACTTTGTCTCCATGAATACCCGTGAAGGTAGGGTGTTATGGAAATTATTTGAACGCATCCATGCCATAGAAAGTGATTTAGATCCTAATGGTACTGGTTTTATCTTTAACGTATTGGGAGATATTTTTCCTGCTAACCAGTTAGAGCGTTTGATTAGGGATATGTATGTAAATAATCAAACGGAAGACTCCATCAAAGCTCGTATTGTTGAACAAGTGGATAAAAAGCATTTTCAGCAAATCACTGACTCAGCCCTGGAAGGATTAGTCAAACGAGAGTTAAACTTATCGAAAATCATTGGACAAACCGCCGAGGCAAAGGAAAAACGATTAGTGCCAGAAGCTATCGCTGACTTTTTCCTTCAAGCTGCCCCCCTAGCAGGTATTCAGCCGAAGGAAGTCAAAAAACAACATCATACTTACCGTATTGGTAAATTACCCCGTACCCTTTGGAGTATCGGTGATGAATTAGAAACACGATTTGGTAAACTGGGCAGGGAATATAAGACTATTTGTTTTGACCAAAAATTATTACAAGACGATCCTACTTTAGAATGGGTAACACCGGGGCATCCCCTCTTTGAAACCGTCAGAGAATCCGTTATTCGTCAAACCCAAGAGGCTTTGGCAAGGGGAGCGGTATTTTATGACTTAAAACGGACTTCCCCTAGTTGTTTGGATGTTTTCAGTGCTTCTATTACCGATGGAAAGGCGAGATCGCTCCATCAACGCTTATTTGTGGTAGAAACCACAGACACAGGGGAAATGTATATTCGTCAACCAACCATCTTCCTTGATTTAACCTTACCCGATGGAGAAGTTAACATACCCGATAAAAACCTTTTACCGAACCGTCAACAAGTAGAACAAGCCTTGTTAGAGAAAGCCTTAGAGTCTTTTTTAACCGAAATCAAAGCCCAAAGAGAAAAAGAAATAACTACCATTGAAAATCATTTAGAAATCAGTCTAAATACCGTGATCGATCGAGTACAATGTCAGTTTGCGGAATTAATTATGCAGAAGGAATCAGGTTCAACAGAAACAGGATTAGACGGCAGAATCCAACAGTTTGAAAATAGACTATTTGAATTAAATGGGCGTTTAGAGTCTCGTCGAGAGGCATTACAGCAAGAAAAAAATTGTACCATCGGCAATATTCATCATCATGGTAGAGCATGGGTAATACCCCACCCAGAACGTCATTCTCCCGAAATAGCGAAAATGGTTAGTAATGCTGAAATTGAACGTATTGCCATCGAGAAGGCGATCGAATTTGAACAACAGAGAGGTTGGAAGGTTGAAAGTGTGGAAACCCAAAACAGGGGGTTTGATTTAATTTCCCGTAAACCCCACACAGAAGACGAACAAACCGCAGTAGCAGTAAGGTTTATCGAGGTAAAAGGAAGGGCAGGGGTTGATGGAGTAGCTTTAACCAATAACGAATATAAGAAAGCTAGTCAACTAAAGGATGATTATTGGCTATATGTAGTTTTTAACTGTGCTACTAATCCCGAAATACACTTAATTCAAAATCCTGTTAAGTTGGGGTGGAAACCATTAATTAAAGTTGAACATTATCAGGTGGATGCTAAGGAAATCTTAGAATTTAGAATGTAACATTCAGAATCTATCGCAGTTCTAACACTACCCTGAAACCTGCCGTATGATATGACCTAATAGAAGTTCTCATAACTATCTTCATCTAAGATACCTTCATCATCATAATAGTCATCATCCGGTTCATTATAGGTTTCATCATAATAGTCATCTTCCCAATTATCTTCCGAGTCTTCTTTATAATTGTTATTCTGTGTTACTGGTTGTTGATAGGCATAATTAGCACCATAACTGGGTGTAGTTTGATTATTATTGATCCAGCTATTTTGACATTTAGGACATTTAATTGTTGCCGTATTGCTTAAAGTGTTAGGAATGCGGAGTTTTTGGCTACAATAACGACAGTCGATAATTATTTTACTATTCATATACTACTATACGTATCTAATTGAAAATATTAATAGTTAGAATATATCACATTTCTAACATATATATAGATTAAGATTTACTAACCAATAGTGAATATTTGTTACAAAATGAGGTAAAACTAATATCTAGTAAGGTATTAATAAGCAATCCATGACCAGCTATCCTAAGCGACTAATTGAAGTTGATCTCCCCATTAAACAAATATCTGCCCATGCGAGACGGGAAAAATCCATTCGTCACGGGCATATCTCTACTTTACATATTTGGTGGGCTAGACGACCATTAGCGGCTTGTCGGGCGGTGATTTGTGCCTCTTTATGGTTAGATCCTGCGGACGAAAATTGTCCTCCCTATTTCCGTGAGGAAGCCATTAAAATCATTACAGATTTTGCTAAGAAAGTAGATAGGAATGAGAATAATTTAGCTAGTAAGCATTGCAGTACGGAAAACTGGGAGAAATGGCAAGTTTTAGCCAAAGACGACAATAAATTAGCTCCTAATAATCCTAGTCATCTAAATATATTACGGTATCGGTTATTGGATTTTATCGCTGATTTTGCTAACTGGGATAATTCCACCCAACCCGATTATTTAGAAACCAGTCGCCTGTTAACCCAAGTCGCCCACGAGGCTAATGGTGGTATTCCCGATACTAAACCTTTGGTAGTAGATCCCTTTGCAGGGGGTGGTGCGATACCCTTAGAGGCTTTACGGGTGGGGGCGGATGCCTTTGCTTCGGACTTAAATCCAGTGGCGGTGTTACTGAATAAGGTAGTGTTGGAATATATCCCCAAGTATGGGCAAACTTTAGCCGATGAGGTGCGTAAATGGGGGCAGTGGGTGAAGCAGGAGGCGGAAAAGGAGTTAAGTCAGTTTTATCCTACCGATGAGGATGGCAGTACACCCATTGCTTATTTATGGGCAAGGACAATTATTTCGGAAGCACCAGACGATGGTACGGGGATACCTGTGGAAGTGCCGTTAATGCGGAGTATGTGGTTAGCGAAGAAGAAGGGTAAGAATAAGGCTTTGCGGTGGGTTAGGGATGCTCAGGGTATGGTAGTTACGGAAACGGTGGAAAAAACATACAGTGATGGTGTCACAAGGAAAGTAAGACAACCTTTGTTAGAGATATTTGAACCGAAAAGTGCTAAGGAAGTGGCAGAGGGTACGGTTAAACGGGGTTCGGCTACTTGTCCAGTAACAGGGTTTACTACTCCTGTAGCTTCGGTGCGAAGTCAATTAAAACCGAGAAAAGGCGGTGCTAATGATGCTCGTTTATTCTGTGTGGTAAGTACGAAGGAAACACAACAGGGGCGGTTTTATCGTTTACCTAATAACCAAGATTTAGAAGCAGTTAATCAGGCAAGTTTGGAGTTAGAAAAAAGGCTTACTTCATCTAATATTAAAAAAGGACAAAAAGAACAATCTGAATTAAGTTTAATACCGAATGAACCAACACCAAAAGGTGGAGGCAGTGGTGCTGGTAGAGCTTTTTCTCAACGTAATTATGGCATGGATACCTTTGATAATTTATTTACTAATCGTCAATTGTTAGCCTTAACAACCTTAGTAAATTTGGTGAATAAGGTAGGGGAAATGTTGGCTAATGGCTATGATTTAGAGTTAAATGAAAGTGGTAAATATAAAGTTATTAAACAGTCTAAAAATAATAATATTAACGACAATTTGGGGAATAATTTATATATTGATAATTTAGGTTTAGCTGAAGCAGTACAAACTTGTTTAAGTTTCATAATTGATAAATTAGCAGATAAAAATAGTTCTGTTTGTCGTTGGAAATCATCAGCCGAATATATGGCAGGAAATACATTTAGTCGTCAAGCATTACCCATTGTATTTGACTTTTGCGAGTCTAATCTTTTTGGTAATGTTACAGGTGATATTTATTCCGAAGTTGAATGGGTTGTAAAATTACTTTTACACGGGACAAATTCATTAAAATATATTGGACAAACTCAACAGTCATCAGCAACACACCATCCTTTACCAGATGACTTTATTCAAGCCTTTATTTCAGATCCTCCTTATTATGATGCAGTACCTTATTCCGACTTATCCGATTTCTTCTATGTGTGGTTGAAAAGGACTTTACCACCATCTTTAAAATCTACTTTTGCCGATGAATTAACACCGAAAGAAGAAGAATGTATCGTAGATCCAGTTAAGGGAAAAGATAAAGCCTATTTTGAAAAGCAAATGGGTTTAGCTATGAATGAAGGTTGTCGTATTCTAAGCCCTAACGGTATCGGGGTAATTGTATTTGCCCATAAATCCACCGCAGGATGGGAAGCACAACTACAGGCGATGGTGGATGCAGGATGGACTATTACCGCCTCTTGGGCAATAGATACGGAAATGGGATCTCGACTTCGTGCCATGAATTCCGCCGCCCTTGCTTCCTCTATTCACCTAGTGTGTCGCCCTAGAACCCCTGTGGATAATGGGGGAATAATCTCTAATATTGGGGATTGGCGAGACATATTGCAGGAATTACCCGTGAGAATTAGAGAATGGCTACCACGATTAGCTAGTGAAGGAGTAGTGGGTGCAGATGCCATTTTTGCCTGTTTAGGACCTGCTTTAGAGATATATTCCCGTTATGACAGTGTGGAAAAAGCATCGGGGGATATGGTGACTTTGCGAGAATACCTTGAACAAGTTTGGGCGGTGGTATCCCAAGAAGCCCTAACTATGATATTTAGCGATGTGGATACCTCTGGTTTGGAAGAAGATGCCCGACTTACGGCGATGTGGTTATGGACTCTTTCCACCGATACCACCGATAGCAGTGATGACTCTGCTGGTGATAATGATAGTCAGGAGGAGGAAGAAGAAGAAAACAGTAGTAAGAGTAAGAAAATTAGCGGATTTAGTCTGGAATACGATGCCGCGCGTAAAATTGCTCAGGGTTTAGGAGTTTATTTAGAGGCATTAACTACCCTTGTGGAAATCAAAGGGGATAAAGCCCGTTTACTACCTGTTACAGAACGCTCTGAGGTGTTATTAGGGAATAAAAAAGTCGAGATTAAGCCCAAACAGAAGAAAAAGCAAGGTAATCCCACTATTACGGGTATGGAAGACTATATTCCCGAAGATACCACCGATAATGATGGTTTAGAGTTCACTAATTTGGGTAATACTGTTTTAGACCAAATTCATCTGGCGATGTTACTCTTTGCTAGTGGACGCAGTGAAGCCTTGAAAACCTTTTTAGTGGATGAAGGTGTGGGAGGAGTCGATCGTTTCTGGAAACTAGCAAATGCTTTATCTGCCTTATACCCTAGTAGTAGCGATGAGAAAAGGTGGGTTGATGGGGTATTAGCACGGAAAAAAGGCTTAGGGTTTTAAGAATTAAGAATTTTCAATAAACTGAATTAAAAGAGGAAAAAATTATGAGAGCTTATGAATTTACTACTGAAATAACCGATGGCAATATTCGTATTCCTATAGATTATTTAAACAACCTAAATAGAGGGAGAAATGTCAAAGTTATAATCTTGACAGAAGATGAAACTTTACCTAAACAAAAATCTGACGAAAAAGAGAAATTATCAGATTATCTTCTCATGCCCGAAATTGAAGATAATGAGGATTTATTTATCAGAGATAAAGACACAGGGAGAGAGATTAATTTATGACTTATTTACTTGATACTTGTGTGATTTCTGAATATATAAAAAAGAAGCCCAATCCCTTAGTAATAGAATGGTTAGACAACCAAGCAAAAGATAATTTATGGCTGAGTATTTTAACAATTGCGGAACTTAAAAAAGGGATTTTTAAGATTAGAAACAACCAACCAAAACGTTATCAAAAACTAAGTCAATGGCTGGAATTTGTCAAAACAAAATTCGATGGTCATATCTTACCTTTAAATGAAGAAGTTTTAAATACATGGGCAGAAATCACAGGGGAATCTGAAGCCTGTGGCAAGAAATTATCTGTTATTGATAGTTTAATTGGAGCAACCGCACAACAATATAATTTAATAATTGTTACTCGTAATATTAATGATTTTAACTTCTCCTCTTTACCAATTTTTAACCCGTGGGGAAATGAAAACCCATAATGAAGTACAATAATTTACCTATAAATATTCCCACTTCCCATTACCATCAACAAAACCTAACATCAACATATTTTGCTGTAATTCTTAGACTTTTCTAAATTGTAAATGCTTATGAAACCGTGGTATCAGATAGATGGATTAACCCCCCGTGCGGATTTAAGAGAAGGAAAACCCTTAGATGCGGCGGAATTTGCCGTACATTTAGACCAAGTGAGAGACGATCGCGCTCCCGAAGATTATCAAAACCCAGAAGTATTCTTTGAAAGAACCTATCTTACCAAATATTTAACAGATTTAGCCGCCCAAGTAATTCGCAGACTAACAGGGAAGAAAACAGGCACATCGGCAATATTTAACCTTTCCACCCAATTTGGTGGCGGTAAAACCCATACTTTAACCCTGTTATATCATCTTGCCCAAAATGGTAGTAAAGCAGATAAATGGACAGGGGTTAATAAGATATTAAACCAAGCCGAGATTAATAGTGTACCAGAAGCGGCAGTTGCCGTGTTTGTGGGTACTGAATTTGATTCTATTAGAGGCAGAGGGGGAGATGATGGCACACCCTTAAGAAAAACTCCTTGGGGGGAAATTGCTTACCAGTTAGGGGGAGAAGAAGCCTTCGAGAAAGTAAGCATCCACGAAGCCGAATTTACCGAACCCAAAGGGGATGTAATTCGTTCATTCTTACCCCAAGATAAACCCTGTTTAATCCTGATGGACGAGATTATTAACTATGTCTCCACCTATCGCCATAAAGGCTACCATAACAAACTCTACAACTTCATCCAAGCCTTATCCGAAACCGCTAGGGGGTTAGATAACGTTGTCTTAGTTATCTCTATCCCTGCTTCAGAAATGGAATATACCGCCGATGACGAAGGGGATGAACAAAGACTGAAGAAAATGTTAGACAGACTTGGGAAAGCGGTAATCATGTCCGCCGAATCCGAAACCTCGGAAATCATCCGCCGCCGTCTATTTGAATGGGAAGAAAGGGCTGTTACCAGTGATGGTAAGATTATGTTACCCAAAGAAGCGATCGCCTCCTGTAATGAATATGCCCATTGGGTATTAGAACATCGACAATCATTACCCAGTTGGTTTCCCGTAGATAACGCCAAAGAAGCCTTCCAAGCCACCTATCCCTTCCATCCTTCAGTGTTATCAGTATTTGAACGGAAATGGCAAGTATTGCCCCGTTTTCAGCGTACGAGGGGAGTTTTAAGGTTACTAGCCCTGTGGGTAGCCAATGCTTATCAAGAAGGGTATAAAGGCAACCATCGAGATAGTTTAATTAGCTTAGGTACAGCCCCTCTCGATGACCCCATGTTTCGTACTGCTGTACTAGAACAGTTAGGGGAAAATAGATTAGAAGGGGCGATAACCACCGACATCTGTGGTAAAAACGATGCCCATGCCCTGCGTTTAGATAAAGAAGCCCCCAAAGAATTAAAAAAAGTGCGTTTACATAGTAAAGTAGCTACTACCATCTTTTTTGAATCCAATGGTGGACAAGCCAGAGGTGAAGCTACCATACCCGAAATTAGGTTAGCTGTGGGTGAACCAGACTTTGATATTGCCAACGTAGAAACCGCCTTAGATGCCTTAAACAGTCAAAGCTATTACCTACTGATTAATCAAAACAAATATCGCTATAACATCTCTCCTAACCTAAATAAAATCCTTGCTGACAGAAAAGCTAATATCGCAGAAAACCGCATTTCTGAACTAATTAAAGACCAAATCGAGAAAATCTTTAAAAATGCTAATAATAACAACCTAAATCTCATTTTCTTTCCCAAAAACAGTAATAACATCCCCAATCAACCCCTATTAAATCTAGTTATTCTCAGCCCAGATTACTACTATTCCCTACCCGAAACCACCAACTTGATTAATACCTTAATTCAAGAATCGGGTAATAGTTCTCGCACCTATAAAAGTTGTCTGTTGTTTGCCGTAGCCGATGACAATAGCCCCTTATCTTTAGAAGCCCGTAAAGTCTTGGCATGGCAGGATATAAGGGAACAGGAAACGGACTTAAATGACGAACAAACCAAATCCTTGAAGGAAAATCTTCTCTTAGCGGAAAGAGACTTAAAAGAAGCCGTCTGGCGTACCTACAACTATTTAGCTTTACTAGGCAGAGATAACCAATTACAATTTATCGATTTAGGACAAGTTAACTCCTCCCAAGCCTCCTCCCTAGTTCAATTATTCGTTAATCGTTTAAAAGCTAACGGTGAAATCGAGAATGAAATCGCCCCTCGTTTTCTGGTACGCAATTGGAGCCCAGCCTTCAAAGAATGGAGTACCAAAAATATCCGTGATGCCTTTTATGCCTCCCCCCGTTTCCCCCGTTTACTTAATCCCCATGCTGTAAAAGAGTCGATCGCCCGTGGCATAAGAGAGGGTTATTTTGCTTATGTAGCAAAGACAAAGGATGATAAATATCAACCCTTTGAATATAAAAATAGCAACTTTCAGGGTAAAGATGTAGAGATAGCAGATGATGTATATATAATCAAAGCGGAAGAAGCGGAAAACTACTTAATCCGAATTACAGAACCCCCTAAACTAAAGAAATTGGTAATTTCCCCAGCACAAATCAAATTAGAACCAGAAACCGCCTATAGCTTTAAAGTTGAAGGATTTGACCAATACGAAGAGTCATTCCCCGTCAATAATGTTACTTGGACAAGTACGGGAGGAGAGATAAATGAACAGGGAGTGTTACAAACTAAAAACGATATAGGTACTTTTATTATTACAGCTAGTGTGAATGAAGTTACAGGAGAAGCTAATTTCAGTGTAGTAAAACCAAGCTCTAGTGCCACAGAAAATACAAATAGTGTTAAAGAGAAAACAACTAACAACTATGGTGAAGATGAGGAATCAATAGAAAAAGAAAATCTGCCCGAAGGCGTTACATGGCAAGGAGAAATAACACCCCAGAAATGGATGCAGTTTTACACAAAGGTACTTAGTGGATTTGCCACAGACAAACAATTAAGCCTAAAACTAGAAGTACAGTTTGAAATTACAGGAGATATACCAGAAGGGAAAGTAAATAATTTAAACGTAGCCCTTCAGGAATTAGGTTTGCCACCAGCGAGAGATTTATAGTATCGATCGCCCTCCCCGAAAATACCTGAATTCACCTGATTTCGGAGTAAATATATTAAAAGCCAAACCTACCAGAGAAAACAGAATCAGAGGGGATAGGAGAGGATTTCATACTTTAACTCAGGGTAAGTAAATAAATGTAAAGAGGAACTGGACGAAGGAAGTGGGAGGATATACATTATTTATGAACAAGGCGTAAAGCTAGGGAAGCTGCAAAATCGGCAAAGTAGCTAAAAAGCTATCACAGAGGGAACTTAGGCATAACTGTATCATAAGCAGACTGTGCTTCATTTAAACTTAAGCGAGAATAAACTTCTAATGACTGTCGGGAAGAATGACCAGAATAGGGTTGAATTAAAGCATCATCAATCCCTTGTTTTTTCAGCCATGTCAGCAAAAAATGTCGTAGTTGATGGGGTGAAATGGAATGATCTAATTCCGCCATATCTGCATACTTTGTCAAAATCTTTCTAATTCCACGATCGCTATATTTTTGATGTCGATTAGACTCGAATAAATAATTAGCCCTTTTAGGGGTAGAGCCGAGATACGCGCAAAATCGGACATTTGTGTAAAGAAATGTCAACATAGACTGATTAAATTGTGGAAAATCGCCTCTGACACTTATTTCTCATTAAAAGATAAAACGGCAAACTCATCTAATGATTGCGGTACTTCATTTAAGTCGAGAAAGTAATCACCAAATCTTTTGATATGACTGGTTAAATAAGGACTAAGAAAAACTACATCTTTTTGATCCATAAAATAACCTTCTTTTTGTAACTGCTGTAAAATATTAGTTAATTCCACTACATTATGAAAAATTACCGCATTTGCTACTAAATCATTGTACTTAATTCTTTTTTCCATTTCTTCAATATCATTAGTAGTAATAATTTGTTCTCCACCAAAAAATAACCACTTAGAAAAACCATTATAAGCTTCAACTTTATTTGTCGTAGCCGTAATTTGTTGTCTTAATTTTAAATCAGAAATATATTCCAATAAAAAAATAGTTCTAATTACTCTACCCAACTCACGAAATGCCTTATATAATCGATTTTTAAGACTATAATTACCTAACTTTCTTAGTAAAGTAACACTGGATATTTTTCCAGTATAAATAGATAAAACTACCTGCATTAAATCTTGAAAATGAGTTTCTATTAATTGCCAATTAATAGTATCTTTAAAAAGAGAATCTATATGGCTATAAATCACACTTTTATCAGGACGATAAAAAACTAAATCCTGCCAATTTCGGATACGAGGCATTAACTTAATTCCTAACAAATAAGATAACGCAAAAACTGGTGTACTTTGCCCCTGAGTATCAGCATGAATAAACTCTGGTTGTAAATCAGATTTATTTTTTAATAAACCCTCAATAATATAAACCGCTTCCCATGTTCCACAAGGAATAAAATGACTAAATAAAGCAATATATTTATCGGCTACATGATGATAAGCAATGCCACCATAACCACCATATCTAATATGATATTCAGACAATAAATTTTGTTCTCTCACATCAAATTTAGTACCATCAGCTGCCGCCACATTTCCTTTACCCCAAAGTTTCGGTAAATCGAGTATATTATAACGATTAATAACATCATTAATTGCTTTATTTAAACTATTGGTACTGATATGATGATGATGAATAAAAGAGATTAATCTAGCCGAAATTACATCTTTCATATGCTTAGATGCTTGGTTCGGTTCTAAATTACAGCCATAAGTAAAAGTAGTTAATAGATAACGTTGCGTTGGATTCTCTATTTTCGGATCACTGCCACTAATTGGCGTAAAATGTCTAGTAAAATTAGTCCAATAATCGACATTTTTCAGTATATCAATTAAATTATAATTAGGCATTCTTTCTGTTATGATAGCTTCGAGATTTTTTAGCTCTCGACTAACTTCATTTTTAGTAACTTTCTTTAAAAGAGGTTCTCCTTGTTCATTAATAATTAGAGTCGCATTTTGAGGATATTTAAAATCAACTTTTTCGCCAGTTTTAGATAAAGAATTTTTCAGAGTATTTACTAGACTTTCAGCAGTATTAGGTAACTCTAAATCTTGACAATATTTATCTAGTATAATTTGACATTCATTCCAACTTAATAATTGTTTTCGCCAATCAGCATATTCAGAGCTCCCTTTAATACAAATATCCCCTGATTTTAATTCCCACGCCAAGTAAGAAAAAACACAAACTTCAAAATAACGACGAACAAATTTAGTGCCAGATTGATGCTCATAAAATACCAACTTTTGCCATTGTTGAGAAGCAAAAGAAATATCAACTTCGGCTGATAAGTATTCACCTTTTTTCGACTGATTTATTAATAAGAAATTAACAGCATCCATTAATCTATTATTAATAGTGGTAGATTCCAGTTGTAAACTATTCAGTAATCGAAAAAAGGCACTTCGATGACTTTTATAAAAACGCCAAATAAAGGGTAAATAATTATTTCCTTTATAGGCATTTATAGTTTTATATTCTTCTAATAATTGTTCATAACCACCATAAGTTTTTATCAGAGAATATATTTGATTAAATACTTGTTCATAATTATTAGTTTTTAGCTCATTTTCATAGCCAAATATACTCAGTATTTCACCAAAAGCCGCAATTAATTTTTCGATTATTTCTTGTTGTTTTTCTTTTTGCTTTTGTAATTCTAATTCAGCTAAATTATGTATTTTTTTCATTCTTTTTAAGAACATTTCGCCCAAGTCATCCCAAGTTTTTATTTGTTTTTGATAAATTAAGCATAGTAAGAGTGTTAATCTTTTTTTTTCATTAATATCTTTTAATTCACTGGCATCTAAACAATTAGCTTGACTAACGAAATAATTAATTAATGAGTTATTTATTCCTGATAAAAATTGTTCTATATTGCCAAATGTTTCCAACCATTTTTGATGTACTAATAAATCATTTAGATGATTTCTAGTTGCTTTTTTAGTTACTTGTTTAAGTTGATTATATGGACTTCTTTGTTCAAGGGGATGAATTAATAATAAATCATTTAAAATTTTAATATATTCCAGAGATAATTGAGTATAAACTTGTTGATATATTAAATTGTGAACTTGTGTTCTAATTCGATTTATTTCTCGTTCTAAGAAGGAAAAAGAGGGTAATTCGTATCTTTCTTTGACTAATTCTTCAATACCAACATTAATTAAATCGGCAGGATTTCCCATTAAATAGGCTTTATCTCTGATTTTTTCAGCTAAATATTCTTTCCCTATTTCTTCAAATTGTTTTACATTTATTTTTTGTCTAATTAAATCTCGATGTCGATGATAAGTACGAGGATTTTGATAACCTATTTTTATTTCTTCTGGTAATGATAATACTTCTTTTAAATGTTTTATTATTATCAGAGGTATTAAGTCAATTTTGGGAAAGTATCCTAATCTTTGGAAAGTTTTTAAATTGACTAATAAATTAAGATAATTAGTTTGGTTATTACTATGGTTATTGGCAAATAATTTTTCTTCTGAAATGGGAGTATAAATCTTGTTTAACTCATCGGTGGTATAATAACGTTTGAATCGAGGATAAGCGGTTCTTTCTATAGATGTCAATGGTTTGATAATATAATTGTGGTAATGTTAGACCAAAAAAAAGATTAAGTTATCTCCCTTTTTATATTTCACAAATTAGCTTATTATTTTTTATCTTGAGACAACGCCTATATTATCTCTTTTAATGGGCTAATCCTGCCAAAAAGATTCAAATCTTGTGGGGGAAATTTGCGTATAACGTACTGTGTGATGAATATTTTTGTGTCCTAGATAGTCTTGAATGGCTCTGGTATCATGCCCACGGGATGCTAGATAATAACCGCAACCATGACGCAGTTGATGTGGGTGTACTGGAAATGGTATTTCGGCTAATTTTCCCGCTCTTGCTATAATATGGCGAATTGTACGAGTGGCAATAGGTGTTTTACGCTCAGAAACAAAAATATAACTGCTTTCAGGATAGTTGCGTTTTAGTTGATGTAATGCTCTTAATTCTATTTCTCGTAAAGGATGTGTCGTATTATGTCCATGTTTTACTCGATGTATTTCGATATAACCTTCTTTTAAATCAACATAGCTCCATTTTAAAGCGATTAATTCGGCTGTTCGTAGTCCGTGACGAAACATTAATAAAATGATAGTGGAATCCCTGAGTCCATGCCTTCCTATTTTCCGTGCTATCTGAATCATTGTCTTGATTTCATCAAGCCGTAAATATTCTCTTTCTCTATTCGATTTTTGTTTGACTGGAGGTTGATTTAATTTAGACATTGCCGAAAATAGAAGTTGAGTGGTTAAATTTAACATAGCTATAACCCTCGAAAAATCATATCTAATTCCATTATACATTGCCTAAAATAAAACTTTTTAGGCAATGTATTCACACTTCTACATTAATATTGTTAATTTTTTTTAACATGAATGTCCGATTTCGCGCGTATCTCGGCTCTACCCCATCTTCGCTACCTACATCAATGAATGTGAAGAAGCGGGAGAAAATGTGAAAGCATCGGCAGCTCACCGTATGCGCCATAGTGTCAATATGTTTAATACTATTTACAATCATCAGAGTCAGGCTAGTAAAAGCAAGAGTATCAATTCTTTCTTACTAACGGCTGTCAATCTTTAAATGATCGTTTCTCTAATATTCAACCTCAGTGAAGCATAAAGAAAATGATGAAAACTAGACAAGTGGACAGGTAGAAAAATTGGTAGAGTCGATGCACTTTAAAGTAATTTTATTCACTAACAAAAAAATACAATCTCCCTGTCTGCCTGTCTCCCTGTCAGTCGTCACCTATTTTTATAGTTCACGGATGGTGTAATTGAGGGGGAGCTTCTTCTTTTTCCCTGCTTCTGAATTAAGATAAACTGATATGAATATAATGTCTATTTTAAAACAGACAAATGCAAAAGTATTCAATTAAAGAATTACAGGATAGATACGAACTTAAAACTCGACAGTCCGTGTACGACCGCCTAAACGCTGTCAAAGCTGAAGTTTTGAAAGAAGGTAATAGAAGCTACGTCACTGAAGATGTAATTACTATACTTGATCAATTACAGGAACACTTAAAGTTAGGAGGAAGTATTAAAACCTTTACTCCCACTATTAAAGCAGCTGTCTATACACAAATAGACAGTGTCAATTCTAATTCAGACAATTTAACTGTTAATTCAGAAATAGACAGTGTCAATTCTAATTCAGACAATTTAACTGTTAATTCAGAAATAGACAGTATCAGTTCTCCACTAGACAGTGACGTTAAATATCTCCAATTAGACTTATCTGAGTTTACACTGGAAAAAATAGTCCTGAAAATTATAAAACAAATTCAACCCTCAAATCCTATTAATCATTGGGAAAAATTAGATCAAGCAGTGGAACGTGGTTACATTCTTAGTACCAAAGAGGTGACAGAGTTGTTAGGAACTAAACCTAACGGTAAAGAATGGACTAGAGGTGCTTTTAAATTTATCCGTTTTGGTAAAATCGGCAATCAGGCTGGGTGGCAGGTTACTCGTATTTAAGCCGTTAGTTATCTCTATGGGAAAAATATTATTTTGGTGAGATCGATCGTAACGGACAGGGGTAGAGCCGAGATACGCGCGAAAAAGGTAACGATTGTATTTAAAGTGGCTGAAACAACGCAAATCTCGATTTCATCATTTTGACTATGCTCATTTCATCATTTTAGTTATATCGATATTAGCAAAATGATTATTGATGCTAGTAATGATTATGAGGACGGTAAAAATCAAAATCGTCTCCGTCAAGAGGATATAGAGAAAATAGTCAGCACTTGGCGCAAGCGGGAAAATGTCCATAAGTACGTCTATCTTGCGACTTTTAATAAGTTAAAGGAAAATGACTTTAATCTCAATATCCTTCTCTATGTCGATACCTTTGAGGAGGAGGAAGATATTGATATAAAAGCGGTGCAGGAGGAAATTAAAGCTATTGAAGGGGAGTTAGTGGAAGTTAGGGGCAAAATGGACGCTTATTTGCAAGAATTAGGCTTGATTTGAGTAATGAGTAAGGCATTTAGACTTGTTGATGAGCGTAGTCGAATCACGATCGATAACCGTAAGGAGTAAAAACTGTTATTATGAAATTATGAAAATCATAAGGCACAATTTAATTATTTTCCTATGGCACAAATAAAAACGATCGGCAATAATGGACAAATTTCCTTAGGTAAAGAGTTTGCAGGTCAAAATGTTTTAATTGATAACTCTGAATATGGTGTTTGGACTATTAAAATCGGTACATTTATCCCCCATAATGAACAATGGTTATTAGAAAAAGATAACGCCACTAAACTGGATGAGGCTTTGGATTGGGCTAGTAAGAATCAACCTGCTTCCACTGATTTAACGGAGTTAGAAAATTCTTTATCTTCTCATTTCAATAGTAATAATGATAATGCTTAGGGAGTCTTTTAAATATTAATTAAAATGCCTAATATTTTGCTTGATTTAAACTCTCCTATTTTCCAAAAAAATTTATTTTCTTTGAGTAAGGAAGATGCCTATAGTGTCTTAAATACTTTAAAGAAAATCACTAAAATAGACTGGGATAGTCTCTATAAAAGTCAAGGGTTAAAATGGGAGTTAATTTATTCTAAGAAGGGAAATAACGGCGAAAATATTTATAGTTTTCGTATTAATAAAAAGTATAGGGCGACTGCTTTAAGGGATGGTAATTATTTGAGAGTGCTTAGTTTACATTTAGACCACGATTCAACTTATAAATAAGGTAGGAGGTAATGATCAATATAACTGTCCCTAAAGAGTCGATCGTTAGTTTCTGCCAAAAACACTATATTCAAAGATTTTCCTTATTTGGTTCGGTGTTAAGGTCAGATTTTAATGAACAAAGTGATATAGATGTATTAGTTGAGTTCTCTCCTGAGCATATACCGGGGTTAATTACCCTTGCCAAAATGGAGTTAGAATTATCGTCAATATTTAAGCGTACGGTGGATTTACGCACTCCCGAAGATTTGAGTCGCTATTTTCGGCAACAGGTATTAGATTTGGCAGAGGTGCAATATGATACAAAAAAGTGATGTAATTAGACTACGGCATATGTTAGATGCCAGTCTTAAAGCTATGGCTTTCATTGAGGGAAAAAATGAGTCTGATTTAGATGATGATGATTTATTGGTTTTTGCTTTGGTTAAAGCTGTTGAAATTGTGGGAGAGGCGGCGGGAAAAGTGTCGAAGGAATATCAAGCTAATCATCCAGAAATACATTGGTCTGCGATGATTAGTATGCGTAATCGTTTAGTTCATGCCTATTTTGATATTAATAAAAAAATACTATGACAAACCCTCCAAAAAGATTTACCTGAGTTAATCGTTGTCTTAGAGTTACTGCTACAAGGAGGAGGTAAGGTTAAATATTATGAGGATTTAACTTCTCCTACTACGGAAGAATAAATTTATTTAAAACATTAATGGAGTTAAAAATATATGAATACTCAATTAGTCAATTATTTAGTAGGGGTAATTAATCATCTTACTAGGGAAGAAAAATCTTTATTAAAAGAAAAATTAACTGATAACAATATTAATTCTTCTCCTGAAAAATCTTATCAAGAGTTATTATAACTAAAGGCAAATATTTGTAATCGCCGTCAAGGTAAGCCTTTAAATATTAGTCCTGATGAGCTTCTTTTTCAGTTACGCAATGAAAGAGATGAACAATTAAACTTTATGTAATAAATATAAAAACAAGTATTTTAATTAACTTTTACTAAGGTGAATATGTGCTTAATTATTGAAATTGAAAATGAAAGGGATTTGCTAAAAGCTCAATCTTTAATAGGTGATAAAAGTCTTAATTTACTGGATAAAGCTAAGACAAAAAAACGCACTAGACAAGATTTTGCTCAATGGTGTAGAGAAAATAGTACCCCTAAAAAAAGGAGAAATTATTGAAAGAATTGGTATATTGTTTTTTAGAAAGTACCTTAGTATGAAACAATTAAAAATCTTTTCTGGAAAAGTCTATTATTCAACGGATAAAAATTGAAAAGATGGTGCTGAAAAAAGATTTTTAGTGGCATCCCCTGCATAAAAAGTTCCATCGGTTAAGGACAGTTTTTTCACAGAAGCAGTGGGGTTAAAATCTAGCTGTTTCATGTCAATCCAAAAAACATTCGGGCTAGTAGCTGAATCAAAATAGTATATCTTGTTTTTCTGATTTGCCACCACTCGCCATATAGTAGAAGCTATATTCGGTTGATCTGGAGTGGTTATTCCCAAAGGAACAGATACACTACGAACCACGCTTAAAACACTTGCAAGAGCTTGATTGTCGTACTTTTGTTCAGGAACTGCACTGATATAGTTAGAAACTGTTTTTGTGGGAATAGAATTGAGCAGAAAATGGGCACGAGCAAATCGATCGGCAGCTCGATTTGTACCAGGTAGAAAGTTTAAACCGCCTATATTTTGCCAGTATTCATTTAAAGCCAGTTGTTGCTCAAAAGTAGGGGAGTTGGTTACAACTTTATATTCTTTGCTGTGATGAATGACTAACTTGCCGTCAATATATTCAAAGATAGCGGAATCACCGCTACTATCAGATATAGAAAGATGTAATTGAGCGGGTGCACCATTAGGTAAAGTCGATGTAACCACTCGGAAAGGCTCTTTTTTCATATCTTCCACTCCTTCGGCAACGGTGGCATAGTTATCTAAAAAATATTGTGCCCAAAGACTCATGGAAAGAGTCGCTTTTCCTTCGGTTGTACCGTAGTCGGATTCTGCTAAATAGAGAAGATTGGCTACTAAACCTTCTTCATTCATCCCATCGGCAGTGCCAATATCATAACCTGTTATTACCACACTACCGTATTTAGATTTCCATTCAATAGAGTTTTTTCCTGCCAGTCCATTTCGATCAATTCCCCTCGGCAAAACCCACAAATTAGAACGAATATCCTCTTTCCAATCCATTGATCGACCCGTTACAACTATATTTTCACTTCCTGAGTATAAAACACGGGTACAGGCTAAAACACTGAGGTTAAAAAGTCCAGAAAAAGTTAAAATTGTCGGTATAGCAAAAGCAAAATGTTTAAGAATATCTAAAGTCATGGATTTAATTAGGAATAAAGAATTGTAATTGTATTATTGTTTAGTCAAATAAATTGTTTCCTGGAAAAGGTGTTAAGTTAAATTAAAACATTTTATGAATAGGTGATGATCTAAGGTCATTTTTGTTGCACAGTTAAGTATTCAATGGGATTAAGCTAAGGATATTGATAATTCAGTTTTGGGGATGTTAAGAGTTTGTTGTTTAGTGAATAAATAGGGGATAAGAATAAGGAAAAGAAACCACCAAAGACAGATAATTATAAAAAACAAAGCAGTTAGCCAAATTAGGTGAAATAACAACCAACTACCAGCGATAATAACGATTCCAGTGAGTATAATTGTCCAAGGTTGACACCACCAAGGCTTGTACTTCCAGATTGATGACGATGACATAAGTTACCTTAATAAGAGTGAGTTAGTGAAATTACAACGGTTAAAGTTTCAATAACAGTAATTAGTTTATCCCACATGAGGGGTATAGTGTAGCTGTGGATAAGTGCGATCGCAGACTATGACTAGACATGGTTAAGAGGTAATGGTAAAATCATTAAACAATAGCTAGTAGTGTGAATGTTTGAACAGACCTTTAAGAATATTGATGATGTCCTCCGCAAAGAGGCGGGATGTGCCAGTGAGCTTGACTACACAGAACAAACCTCATGGCTATTATTTTTGAAATATTTAGATGATCTTGAACAAGAAAGGGCGTTAAAGGCTGAGTTTGACGAAGAGAAATATCAGTTTATCTTAGATGAAGAGCATCGTTGGTCAAGTTGGGCTGTTCCTCAAGATAAGGATAAGTTATTAACGGGTGATGATTTAATTGATTATATTAATGACCATTTATTTACCTACCTTAAAGGGTTTAAGCAAAGGGCTACTTCTGCTGATACCATTGAATATAAGATAGGTGAGATATTTAGTGAGATTAAGAATAAGTTTCAAAGTGGTTATAATCTCAGGGAGGCGATCGACCTCATTGATGAGTTGAGCTTTAAGTCTCAAGAACAGAAACACGAATTGTCAGACTTGTATGAGACACGCATTAAGAATATGGGTAACGCTGGACGTAATGGCGGTGAGTATTATACCCCTCGTCCTTTGATTAGAGCCATGATTGCGGTTATTAAACCCCAAGTTGGTGAGAAGATTTATGATGGGGCTTGTGGTTCAGCAGGTTTCTTATGTGAGGCTTATGAGCATTTACGCAAAGGTAAGTTAACCACCAGTCAGCTTGAGCAGTTACAGACTTCTACCTTTTATGGTAAGGAGAAGAAGAGCTTGGCTTATGTCATTGCCATTATGAATATGATTCTTCATGGTATCTCTGCCCCTAATATCGTTCATACCAACACCCTCGCTGAGAATATCAATGATATACAGGAAAAGGATAGAGTTGATGTCATTTTAGCTAATCCCCCTTTTGGTGCCAGGGAAAGGGATGAGATTAAGAACAATTTTACTATTAGGACTGGGGAGACTGCTTTCTTATTCCTTCAGCATTTTATTAAGATGTTAAAGAAAGGCGGTAGAGGGGCGATCGTCATCAAGAATACTTTTCTCTCTAATGCTGACAACGCTTCTAGGGAGTTAAGAAAGGAGTTATTAACCAGTTGCTACCTTCATACTATCTTGGATTGTCCTAGCGGTACTTTTCAGGGGGCTGGAGTTAAAACGGTAGTGTTATTCTTTGAAAAGGGTAAAGCAACCGAGAAGATTTGGTATTATCAATTAGATCCGGGTAGGAACTTGGGTAAGACTAATCCTCTTAACGATGATGATTTGGCTGAGTTTGTGGAGTTTCAGCAGTCGTTTAAGGTGTCGGAGAAATCTTGGTTAGTGGATATAGACAAGGTTGATAAGGAGTCCTATGATTTATCGGTTAAGAATCCTCACGCCCCCGAAGAAGACACCCTTAGAAGTCCTGCTGAGATACTTAATCAGATTGCTTCTCTTGATGCTGAGTCGGCTGAGATTCTTGAGTCTATAGGAGGGTTGATATGACTTTACCAGAAGGATGGCAGATAAAAACCCTAGAAGAATTATCAGAAAAGATAACAAAAGGAACAACACCAACATCTATTGGCTTTCAATTTACTAATGAAGGGATAAATTTTATAAAGGTTGAAACAATAAGTTCAAATGGTCAATTTATAAACTCAAAACTTGCTTATATTAATTCAGATTGTCATGAAGCACTAAAACGTTCTCAATTACATAAAGGCGATATATTATTTTCAATTGCAGGAGCATTAGGTAGAACAGCTATAGTAACATCTAAAATTTTACCTGCTAATACTAATCAAGCCTTAGCAATTATTAGACTTAAATCATCTGATAAAATAGATAAAAATTTTATTTTAATAGCTTTATCATCTGGTTTCTTATTAGAACAAATAGAAAAAAATAGGGGTGGTGTTGCTCAACAAAACTTATCATTAACTCAGATTAAAAGTTTTCAAATACCCATTCCTCCTATTGAGGTACAGAAAAGGATAGTAGAGATATTAGACGAGGCGTTTGAGGGCATAGACAGGGCGATCGCACTCACCAAACAAAACCTCCTCAATGCCCGTGAACTATTTAACTCCTACCTTAATAACATCTTTACTAACAAGGGTGATGATTGGGTAGAGAAGAAGTTAGGGGATATAGCCAACATTTATTATGGTTATACAGCAAAAGCATCACAAGAACCAAAAGGTAAAAAGTTTCTAAGAATAACAGATATACAAAATAATAAAGTAGATTGGACTACAGTACCTTATTGTGATATATCAGACGAAGATTATGTCAAACATAAATTAAGAACAGGTGATATAGTATTTGCCCGAACAGGTGCAACAACTGGTAAAAGTTTTCTTGTGAAAAATCCTCCAGAAGCTGTATCAGCATCTTATTTAATTCGTTTATCTATAAAAAAAATAGATATAATACCAGAATTTTTAATACTATTTTTTCAAACTAATGAATATTGGAATTTAATTAATTTAGGAATCTCAGGAAGTGCGCAAGGTGGCTTTAACGCTTCTAAATTAAAGACTTTAAATATTCCAATACCTCTTAAAAATAGCATTCAATTAAACATTATAAATAAACTAAATAAACTATCAGCAGAAGTAGCAAGATTAGAGGAGATATATCAGAAAAAAATAGAACTATTAGAGGAGTTAAAACAGTCCATATTAGAGAGAGCATTTAGAGGAGAATTAACAGCTAATAAGTAGGAGGAAAAATGATTATTAAATATAAACAAAAACAGACTCAAGATTATTATTGCTAAACTAAAAAAAACGTAAAGGAGTATATTATCCATGTTAATAGACAAAATCATTAAAGAATTAGAAGGAATACCAGAAAATAAACTCAATCAAATTTATGAAATAGTCCATTATTTTCGATTAGGAATAAATGCCGAAAAGCAAACACCTAGAACACCAGGGCTACTAAAAGGTAAACTAGGAGAGGCATTTTTTGAACCCTTACCAGAAGAAGAATTACAACAATGGGAAACCGATATTTAATAGATACTCATATATTATTATGGTGGCTATTTAATGATCCAAAACTAGATAATCTCAGTCGAGAAATTATTAAAAATCCTAATCATCAAATATTAGTTAGTAGTGCCACTGGGTGGGAGATAGCGACTAAATATCATATCGGTAAACTTCCCGAAGCCGAAGAATTGGTTAATAACTATGAATCAGTTTTACAACAAGCCCAATTTTTAGAATTACCTATTAGTAACGCCCATGCCCTCAGAGCAGGATTATTACCCATTGACCACCGAGACCCTTTTGATAGAATGTTAATGGCACAAGCAGAATTAGAACAAATACCAATTATTACCCATGATAAAGCCTTTCAAACAGGACTAATAACGATTATTCCCTTTCCAAATCCCAATTAAAGAAAGCGACAAATCAAAACAGACAAGACAAATTATACTAAATTAGGTATAAAAGCAAAATAAGTTAATTAATAACAAATGGCTAATTCTCAATCAGTACAAATTACTAAAGGTAGTGATAATGTCTTTAAAGACTTGGGCTTTGAAGCCGAAGAAGCCATGAATCTCAAGATTAGAGCGGACTTAATGTTACAGTTACGCTCTTACATCGAAGCACAGGGATGGACACAACAACAAGCCGCCGCCTTTTTTGAGGAAACTCAGCCCCGAATTAGTAACCTTCTCAATGGTGACATTACTCGTTTTAGTATCGATAAACTCATTAATATGTTAGCCAAAACGGGTATGAAGATTAAAGTTGAGCTTTACAGGTAAAATTAAAACCAAAGAATAATCAGGATAAACAATGGAAAAAACCTATCAAAAAATATCTCTAAAACAACAATCAAGCGACTTTAACTATTGGCAAACTCAAACCTATCAACAAAGATTACAAGCCTTAGAAGAAATCCGTCAAGAATACCATTTATGGAAATATCAAAATGTTGAATCAAGACTTCAAAGAATTTATACAGTTTCTCAACGCTAATCAAGTGCGTTATTTAATTGTTGGTGGTTATGCAGTAGCAATTCATGGGCATCCTCGTTATACCAAAGATATTGATATTTGGATTGAAATGAGTAACGACAATGCTACTAATATCATCAAAGCCTTAAATGATTTTGGTTTTGGTTCTCTAGGCTTAAAAAGGGAAGATTTTGTGACACCAGATCAGATAATTCAACTGGGTTATCCTCCTCATCGTATCGATATTCTAACCACCATTGATGGCGTTGATTTTGCCTCCTGTTATCCTTCAAAAATAGAAATTATCATAGATAATATAGTAGTAAATTTTATTGACCTAGATAATCTTAAGAAAAATAAGAAAGCCTCTGGCAGATTACAAGATTTAGCAGACTTAGAAAACCTACAATAAAAGATAAAGATGTTCACAGCCAATGAATGAAGCCGAAACCAGAGCCGAATTAATTGACCCCAAATTAAAAGAAGCAGGTTGGGGAGTTGTTGCCCATAGTGTCATTAAAAGGGAAGTTATTGCCCCTGGGCGACTGTTAGGAGGGGGAAAGAGAGCTAAACCTTTAATTGCTGATTATGTCTTGGTTTACCGTAACCAGAAATTAGCCGTCATCGAAGCTAAAAGAAGAGATTTACCTGATACCGAAGGACTCCAACAAGCCAAAGAATATGCCCAACGGTTACAAACTCCTTTCACTTATTCTACCAATGGTGTCGGTATTTATCAAGTGGACATGAGAACCGCCCAAGAAGGTTATGTCGATCGTTTCCCTTCCCCCGAAGAGTTGTGGCATTGCATCCATGCAATAGATAATCAATGGCTAGATAGATTTGCAGACATACCCTTTGAGGATAAAAGTGGTACTTGGCAACCCCGTTATTATCAGCATAATGCCATCAATGCCGTATTGGAGAAGATAGTTCAAGGAGAACAACGTATCCTATTAACATTAGCTACGGGAACTGGTAAGACAGCGATCGCTTTCCAAATAACATGGAAGCTGTTTCATAGCCGTTGGAATTCAACAGGCAAACAGACACGCCGTCCTCGTATCTTATTTTTAGCAGATCGTAATATCTTAGCAACTCAAGCCTTTAACGCCTTTAGTGCCTTTCCTAATGATGCCCTAGTCAGAATCGAACCCACCCAAATTAAGAAACTAGGACGAGTACCGAAAAACGGTAGTATATTCTTTACCATCTTTCAAACCTTCATGACTAAACCAGTCAATGAAGATGAGGAGGATAATTCTGAAACCTCTAATGAAATAAACTCCAGTCCTGATGAATCCCCATTCAGATTTTATGACTACGCTCCTGACTTCTTTGACCTTATTATAGTTGATGAATGTCATCGAGGAGGTGCTAAAGATGAGAGTCGATGGCGAGGTATTTTAGAATATTTCTCCCCTGCTGTACAACTAGGATTAACCGCTACCCCCAAACGAGAGAATAACGCCGATACTTACGCCTATTTTGGTGAGCCTGTTTACACCTATGCCCTTCGTGAAGGTATTAACGATGGCTACCTTACTCCTTTCAAAGTAAAACAAATCGAAACTACCCTTGATCAATACGCCTATAACGAAGAAGACATAATTTTAGCGGGTACGATCGACCAAGATAAAACCTATACTGAGACTGACTTTAACCGTATTATTGAAATGCGTCCCCGTGAAGCCTTTAGAATCAAGCTACTACTAGAAAATATTGCCCCTGATGAAAAAACCCTTATTTTCTGTGCTACTCAAAGTCATGCTTTGATGATTAGGGATTTAGTTAACCAGATGTCCTCTAGTAATGACCCCAATTACTGCGTCAGAGTTACCGCCAATGATGGAGAGTTAGGAGAACAAATGCTCAGAGCCTTTCAAGATAACGAGAAAACTATCCCCACCATCCTAACTACCTCCCGTAAACTCTCCACAGGGGTTGACGCTCGTAATATACGCAATATTGTCTTACTGCGTCCCATTAACTCCATGATTGAGTTTAAGCAAATAATTGGTCGAGGTACTAGGTTATTTGACAATAGGGATTATTTTACTATATATGACTTTGTAAGAGCTTATCAACTTTTCTCTGACCCTCAATGGGATGGTGAACCTGAAGCCCCTACCCCTATTACCCCCAGAAAGAATAATGACTCACTGCCCAACAATCAGGATAGTCAAACATCTAATAATGACTCATCTTTAGCAATCCCCAGTAAAATAATTATTCACTTAGGAGACGGCAGAGAAAGAGAAATAGAGTATATTCAAAAGACTACCTTTTGGAGTCCTGATGGTTTCCCTATCACTGCCACTGAATTTATTGAACGCTTATATGGTGATATTCCTGAACTATTCACTAACGAAGCCGAATTAAGAAAGCTATGGAGTCGTCCAGATACCCGTAAATCATTACTCGATGGTTTAGCCCAAAGAGGTTATGGAGACGAACAATTAAAGGAAGTTAGCCGTATTATTGATGCCGATAAAAGCGACATTTATGATGTTCTCGGTTATATTGCCTATGCCCATAAACCCATTACCCGTCAAGAGAGAGTTATTCGACATCAACACCTTATCTTCTCCCGTTATAAAGGTAAACAACAGGAGTTCTTAGACTTTGTGCTAAACCATTATATTGCTGAGGGAGTGGGAGAATTGGAGCAAGGCAAACTTCCTAAACTGTTAGAACTAAAGTATCATAGTTTAAATGATGCGATCGCCAATCTTGGGGATGTTAAAGATATAAAAGAAGTATTTATAAGCTTTCAAAAGTACCTTTATAATAATGAAGAAGTAGCTTAAGAAAAGTATTTTAAAAAGTATAAAAGAAGTAAGTAAATAAGAGTAATTTAAAAGAAATTAAACTAAAAAAATATAGATTATTAAAGAAGAAAATATAAATGGCTGAAAAGGTATTAATAGATATGTTTACCCACTTTGTCAAATTACAAGTTTAAGAGGGGATAAGTAAGTAAAAAAATGAAATTGAAATAAAGTAAGATGAGAGGAGTCAAAATTGACAAAGTGAGTATCACCATAGTTAAAATGTACAAGTCGATGATCAATTCTATTCGGCGTAAAGCTAGGAAAACTGCAAAATCGGCAAAGTAACTGAAATCAAATCGGCGAAAACATAAGGTTCGTGTCATGAGGGGTAATCAATTCATCAGTACTACAAAAAGTTGTAAAATAAGGCTTAATTGATAAGAA
>NZ_AP014818.1 GCF_001548095.1 Geminocystis sp. NIES-3708
TTACTACCATTTACCTTGTCGATCGAGAAAAGTTTATCTACCCATAAGTCTTTTAACTTTGATAGATGTGGTTTTTCACTCTTGGTCAGTCCTAAATAATCCCCCAACTTAGACTGACTATCAAAAGTTGTACCTGACTCGATCGCCTTCATTCTCTCTAAAATATCCTTTTCTTTATCGCTTAAATTGCCTACTTCACTATCATTTGAGATAATTTCACTATTAACCGCTTTATTTTCAGTTAAAGGTACATTATGAGGTGAATCTTCATTCAACGGCAAAATAGGTGATTCTGATAGGGCAATACTTTCTGTAATATCTTCTTTATCCTCATTAGACTGAATAGATAGGCTATCATTTGATAACTCACTGCTATCATTGTTGTCTAACTCATTAGTAGCAATAGATGTATCAAATGCTATCAACTTGCTATCATCTTCTATTCTGTCTAACCTTTTAAGAATGACAGCAATTTGCTTTTTTAACTCCATTATCTCACTACTATCATTTGATAACTCATTGCTATCAAGTGATAGTTTATCCTCAAGAAACAACTCAACACACTTAACAAGAAAGAATTGCTTAGATATTCCCTTCTCTTTTAGCTTGGTATCAAATGCTATTAAGTTGCTATCTTCTAACCTAAATAGAACTTGCTTAGTACTCATATCAATAGTTTTATCAAATGTTATCTTTTTATATCATAACCCATAACCTACTCATTTGATAACAAATGATATATTTTGATAACTTATTAATTGATAGTAAATGATAACAAAGTTCAATTAACAAATGATAGCATTTGATAGCAATATTAGTCATAATAGATTTTATAACAAAATGTTAATTAAGTCATAAATTCTATGCTCACTATCCAATCGCAATACAATATAACCAATGCCAAAAATGACACAGAAGTAATGGCATTATGGTTCGATGGTAAAACAAAAACTACCATTAAAACCTATGGCTATTCTCTAAAGCAGTTCTTTAATTTTGCGGGATGTCCATTGACTGAGATAAGACTTGATACTTTAATTCAATTTAAGCAACATTTAATGACTCTTAATTATGCAGTTTCTTCCATTAATAATAAGTTAATGGCTATTAAATCATTACTCAGTTTTGCCTATAAAATTGGCTATATTCCTTTTAACGTGGGTACAGTAGTTAAGTCAGTTAAGAATCACGAAAATATTACCGATAAAATATTAATGAGTGAAGAGATAAAAGCATTGATTGATAATGCTAAAAATTCCCGTGATGGTTTACTTATCAAACTTTTAGCTAACACTGGTTTAAGAATTTCAGAAGCAATTAACCTACGATGGAATGATATTAAATTAAATAAAATAGCGGTATTTGGTAAAGGTGGTAAAACCCGTTATGTCTCCATCAAAGATGAACTATTGAATGAGTTATTTACACTGAAGAATCGCTTTTGTGAATACATTTTCTACTCCAATAGACTAACTCCATTAAAAAGAGAAAATGTCCATACTATGCTTAAAGAAGTAGCCAAAAAAGCTAATTTAACCGATAGAGTATCAGCACACTGGTTGAGACACTCCACAGCTTCTCATGCTCTTAATAATGGTGCTAGTTTAAATCAGGTTAAGGAATTATTAGGACATGGTTCAATTAATACCACCGCTCGTTATTTGCACACTTTAAATGGTACGACAGCAACTGACTTTATTGATTTTTAACTAAATATATGACAATTAATAAAGATTATTTCTGGACATTACACACATTAGATAATCTACAAAAAAGGTTAGAGATACAACCTTTGTGGATTTTCTTAACTCTCAACTATCCTGATTTCATGGAGACAGTCAAAGATAAAATTTACTACTATAAAAAGATAACTGATTTTGAAGGTAGAGTATTAAAAGTTGTGGTGTCTGATTCTATCCCTCAAAGAATTATTACTATTCACTTTCACAGAGGATTAAAAGGCAAAATATGAAAATTAGATATGACAATGAAATAGATGCTATTTACTTTGATTTAAAAGATATTCCCTCTTATGACTCCGATGAGATAAAAGACGGTGTAATAGTGGATTACGATAAAGAAGATAACATCGTAGGCATTGAGGTTTTAGACTTTAAAAATAAAGTGTTATTAGGCTTAACTATCGATGATTTACCATTCCCTGAACAAGATAAACTTACAGCTTCTCAATACTTTAACTTTCCTGTTACTGCGTGAAGGGGATAAAATCCCCAGTAAAACCATTTGAATTCGTGACTAAACAAAGCGGTTTACATTAACGATATTAACTAAAAGTTAACAACTTTGTGAATTTCTTAGCTTTTCTCATCATTTGGTTTTAGTCTCTTACCCGAAGATTGGAGAGCTAAGTTACTTGGCGGTACTTGATTGGGCTTGTAAACCACTAAAAGAAGGTGCTAAAAAGCCTCACTCAGTTAGGGCATTAGGTCAGAAGGTCAACTTATAAAAATTTAATAGGGAAAAACCTTTCATTTTCTTTCATTTCCTTTCATTTTTTCTGTAGTACTTCAAAAAAATATCCCCTCAAAAACATTCGTTTATATAGTTGTAATACCTCTTTTGTGCTTGTTTATAACTAACTTCATTAATACTTAAAATAACTATGATATATATTTATAAATGGTTTTCAGTTTTTTTTATATATTATTTATATTTGTAATATTATTTTTGAAGAGTTTGATATTATCTAAAAAGGTAAGTATAAATACCCCATGGATAAATTTTTAAATCTGAAGTAAGATTGGAGTTGCTGTTAAAAATTATTTTTTGACATTAAAAAACGTTTAATACGGCAAATATTAAACGCTTTAAGTTAATAAGTAATAAGTAAAAAATAATACCGAAAACAGATTTTTTAATTTCATGGCATTATTTACTTTTTTTAACAGTTTTGGAAAACTTTACCTTTCAAAACTAACGTTATGTTAACAAATTCTTACTCAAAAAGCAATTACAGAAGCTCTAAAGAATCATTATTCAAATACCTCAAAACGGCAAATATTAAAGAGTTTTGGGTAAAGCTAGGGCATGGTAATTTTTATCGTGTGACAGTTACCGATGATGATTTATTAATTAGATCAACTCGAATAAATTATGATCTGGGATTAGAAGGAGAAGAAAGAAGTCTAACCCGTAACTGGTCAACTCAAGTTATTAGTAACGGTTATGATTTTCTCTTAAACTTATCTTACGAAAAAGAAGGGGGGGGATTTTTTGGGTGTAGCGATGGCACTGCTATTTATCCTCTCAAAAGTCATCAAAAGTATTCTACTCAAGTGGTCACAGAAATTGATGATTTACCCCATGATAAGCAATTAGAAATATATCAAAGGTTCGGTGAAGTATCAAAATTAACGCCCTATTTGATTAGTAGCGGTGGTAAATCTGTTCATGGTCATTTACTCCTAAACCAGCATACTCCTATTGATAAAGTAGTTTATCTGAGACGTTTACTATGTCTAATTGTAGATGGTGATCCAGCCGTTACCCGTCCACATCAACCATTTAGACTACCTACTTTTTATCGGAAAGAAAAAGGCATTTATCAAGCGATTTTACAAGAGAGTGATAATTACTCCTATGAGAGAATTTTAGAAGGTTTTAAAGCCTGTTTTGATGAGCTAGGCTATATTTTCCCTACTGAGATTGATGATCGATACTGGACTTATTTAACCTCAATTCTCCAATCCGATAAAGGGAATAAAGGAAGAAAAAAAGAAGCTGTAACGAAAGAAGAAAAATTAAAAGTATTAAAAGAAGCCCTTGCCACTGGTCAAAACGGGTTTTATGAATCTCTCAAGAAAACTCAAAAAGAAAGAATAGCCACAGCTAAAAACTATCAACTAAACCAAGATAATCTAAGCAATAGCGATAAAGAAAAATTAATTTTAGAGTTATTGCAGTATATACTTTCTAAAACCATAGGAGACGGGTTATATGAGGATTATCGCAGTCTCTTTTGTGCAGTAAAAAATGAGTTAGGACTTGAAAAAGCGATCCAAATAGCAGAGGCACATTCACCCGCTAAAACCAAATGGAGACAAGTCTTAACCTCAAGTCATGGCAATTTTACCATAGGCACAATTTATCATTACGCAAAAATTTGGGGGGGGTATTCTCCATCTAATTCTGAATATGGCAAGGTTATTCTCTCAGGTCAGGAAACACTCGATCAAGCAAACGAATCAATAAATGAATTTGACTTTACCCAGTGGAAAAAAGATGAATTAACCAAGTTAACTAAGTTCACCCCTGACAAAACTTTAAAATGTAAATTCATTGGAGAACTTCTTTATTTCAAAGACTTTGAAGGAAAAATTACAGCTATTCGAGCGCCAAAAGGTTCGGGTAAATCTTCCTTCTTATCTACTCTCAAGCGGTTTTTAAAACGTCTTGGTATTCCTTTATTACTGCTATTCGATAGAAATAAACTCAAGCATAAATTAGCTGACGAATTAGCTATTAATGTTATCGATGATAGTTTAAGTAATGATTTAATTGAGACTTTAGTAAATGTGCGTGAAGATATTGCAGCAACTATTGATTCACTACCACGACTCAAAAAATATGACTTGTCAGGATATTTTATTATTATTGATGAAGCTGAACAGGTTACAGACAGTTTAGGTATTTCTGAGACTCACATTAAATCCGTGCGTGGCATGGCGTGGGGTGTGCTAGATAGAGCGATAAAAGGGTCAAAAGGGGTATTAATCCAAGATGCAGATTTGAGCGATAAAACCGTAAATTATTGGGCAAAATTAGCACCACATTTAGCAGTAGAAAAAATAGAGAATGTAGCAAAACCCACCGCTAAAAATCTTTATTTATACTCCTCTCAAAACGCATCCAAAAGGGAAAATAAAGGTTATCTAAATTTGATGTTTAATGAGCTTGACAAGAAGTTAAAGGGTGAAGGGGAGGTTATGTTCTGTGTGGATTCTGAGACGCAAGGCAACGCTATCTATCATCAATATAAAGATAAATATAAAACAGTTTATCTTTCTTCTAAAACCATCGGGAATAATCCACAATTAAATAAATATACCGAAAATAAAGGTAAACAAATTAAAGAGGATAACATTCAACTTTTAATTGTTACCCCTGTTTTGCAAAGTGGTTTTTCTATTGAAATTGATAATTATTTTGATGCAGTCTTTGGATACTTTTTAGGGGTAACTACTTCTAATATATCTCGACAAATGTTGATGAGATATAGAGGTGATTGTGATAGATTTGTATGGTGTGCTAAGTACGGATTAAAGTATAAATCTTTCTACAATTTCAATACCATCAAAGAGAAATTAATTGATGCTGAGTTTATTACAAATTCAATTCAATACTTACAGCAAGTAGAAAAATTAACCACATTACAAGCCACTGTGAGAATTGCTGAAATTCTACAAGGGCAAAACCTACCACTGAATGTAAATTTAGACAACGTTGCCATGAGTCAAGCAAGAGTAAATCTTGACAAATCTATGCTTTTATCAAACTTTATCGAAGGAGCGGAAAATGAGGGGTATATTGTGGAATATCCTAGCACCATCGATTATGAAGGTAATATCAATTTACTAAAATCTTTAGCAACATTATCTGAGCAATCGTTGACGAAAGAAGCTCATCGAATTTCTATGAGTCCATTAATTGATAAATGGACATACGAAAGACTCTCAAGAAAAGCCACATTAACCGATGATGAAAGGGCAAAACTAGCACGGTATATTATCGCTCAAAGATTACCTGACCTACCTCTCAAAACTGAATTTATCAAAGCCTACATTCTCAAGGATAGGTACAAGGTTATTAATGGTATTCAAAATTATTATTTTTCCCAAAATTTTGAAGTTGCCAAAACCATTGACTTTAACTCATTGACAAGTAGAGTTAGACAAGCAGAAAATGGGGGGTTTTTCTATGGGGGGGATTTAAAAAATTATACTAAACTTGCCTTGCTATGGCATGAGCTAAAACTTGAGGATATTCGCTCAAATGGGTTTACTAACTTTACCTCAAAAGATTTTATCAGAACTATCACCCCAAAACTAAGATATATTCTCAAAACGCAAGGAATTAGTTACTCTGCTAACACCTCTCCTACCACAGTATTAAGTAAAATTCTAGGGTTATTTGGTTTTGGCATTCAGAAGGTTAAAAAATCAGGTGACCTTAGAGAATATAAAGTTATCAATAAAGAATTAGTAAGTAATGAACTTAACTGGACTGCTATTTATTCATCTATAAATACTCGTTTTTCTGCTGATTTAAACTTAGAAAAAGATTTTTATAGTGAAATGGGAGATTTTTATGGTAATGACCATCAAAGCCATACTGAGCATAGTTCAGACAGTGGACACCATGCACAGTTTTATATTAAGAAAAAAGATAATGGTGTCCACACTTCTAGTGAAGATATAGTAATGGATACAGGCGAGAAAATAGAGACGAGTCCCCCCCCCCTACCGTCCAATAAAAAAAATAAAAATAACCAAGAATTATTAGGGAAGAAATGTAATTTTTGGGATAATAATAAACAATGGGTACAAGGTTTTATTACTGAAATTCTTGATTTTGGTATTCAGTTAAAGGATTCTCATAACAATGTTAGTTACTGTGACTTAAGTCAAATTGAGATTTTAGAGGAGTTAGTGAAATGAAAAGTAGCACTTTAACTCAGGAAGATATTAAGAATGTTGCTGAGTGGTTGAGCATGGCATAAACTTCTAAAAATCACCAACAGTGTATTGATAATTTTCTTGATTTAACTTCTTTTTTGCCAATCGGTATTTTAAAGTTGGCAAGTTATCGACTAACTAAATCCGAAAAAGAGAAATTAGCAAAAATCACAGACAATACAATCTAAAAATCAAATAAATATAACCAATTAGTAATATTTACCAACACCTATAATTTATATAGCTATTGGTCAATATATTAGTAAATTGTGGCTTTAGCTGGATGAAGTGTCAAAGATAAAACCTCTAAAATACTATACTTTATACTCTTTGCGATATTCCAAAGCTCTTTTAACTAAGCTACCTTGCCATTTAGTCGATTTACCAGCTACTGAAGTTAGATATTTTCCTTCTAACAATTTCGCTATTGCAGAATGAGACATATTTTTATCCTTTGCTAATTCAGGCAAAATAACATTATCCAGAGCTTCTTTTAATGTGCTGATTTTACTGTCACAATTAACAGTATCTTTACTTTCTGTTACAGCTTCGACTTCCACAGCAAAACTTTTGACGTATGGGTTTTCGTTATCCACTGGTAACGTTTTTGTTGAACTTTCAGAATCAACTATCTCATCATCACTTAAGACAATATTGTTATTTACGGGCTTTCCTTCAGTATCAGGTATGTTATGACCTAATTCTTCATTTACGGGTAAATTAGACGATTCTGGAAGGGTGTTATTTTCTGTAATATCTTCTTTTTGCTCTGATTCTTGAGACTGAATAGGAGAAGATAATATTACGTTATCATTTGCTATCACGCTGTTATCATTATTGTCTAATTCATTATTAACAATAGTTGTATCAAATGCTATCACCTTGTTATCATTCTCTAAGTTAGACAACCGCTCATTGATGATAGCAATTTGCTTTTTTAATTCTGCTATCTCATTGTTATCATTTGTTACCCCTTTGTTATCAAAAGATAAATTATCCTCAAGGAATAGCTCAACACATTTGGATAAGAAAAACTGCTTACTAATTCCCTTTTCCGATAGCTTCTTATCAAACGCTATCAACTTGCTATCATCTAACCTAAATAGAACTTGCTTAGTAATCATGTCAATGGTTTTATCAAATGTTATCTTTTTATATCATAACCTATAACCTACTCATTTGATAATAAATGATATATTTTGATAACTTATTATTTGATATAAATTGATAACAAAGTTAAATTAACTAATGATAGCATTTGATAGCAATGTTAGTCATAATAGATTTTATAACAAAACACCAATTAAGTTATAAATTCTATGCTCACTATTCAATCGCAATACAACATAACCAACGCTAAAAATGATACAGAAGTAATGGCATTATGGTTCGATGGTAAAACAAAAACTACCATTAAAACCTATGGCTATTCATTAAAACAGTTCTTTAATTTTGCTCAATGTCCATTGACTGAGATAAGACTTGATACTTTAATTCAATTTAAGCAATATCTCCTTGAGTTAAATTACGCTATCGCATCGGTAAATAATAAGTTAATGGCTATCAAATCATTACTCAGTTTTGCCTATAAAATTGGTTATTTACCCTTCAATGTGGGAGTAGTTGTTAAGTCAGTGAAAAATCACGAAAATATAACCGACAAAATCTTAATGACTGAAGAAATAAAAGCCTTAATTAATAATGCTAAAAATCCCCGTGACGCTTTACTTATCAAGTTATTAGCTAATACTGGTTTAAGAATATCCGAGGCAATTAACCTTAAATGGAGTGATATTAAGTTAAATAAAATATCGGTATTCGGTAAAGGTGGCAAAACTCGTTATGTCTCCATCAAAGATGAATTACTGAATGAGTTATTAACACTGAAAAATAACTATTGTCAGTACGTTTTTTATAGTAATCGATTAACTCCATTAAAAAGGGAAAATGTCCATACTATGCTTAAAGATGTTGCCAAAAAAGCTAATTTAACCGATAGAGTATCAGCCCACTGGTTAAGACATTCTACAGCTTCCCACGCTCTAAATAACGGTGCTAGTTTACATCAAGTTAAGGAATTGTTAGGACATGGTAGCATCAATACCACCGCTCGTTATTTACACACTCTCAATGGTACAACCGCTAGTGATTTTATTGATTTTTAACTTTTCATTCTTCCATTACCGCTACTCAAAAATATTTTTGTTACAGAAATACTGAAGGAAGTAACAATTATATTGATATTTAATGCTAAAATTTGGCAATTTAAAGAATAAAAGAATTTTTATGAATAATTATTCAATACCTGACATTATTGATGAAGTTAAATCAGGAATTATCCAAATAGTCCATGAGAAAAATGGTGTTCAACTTTCTTCTGGGACTGGATTTATGGCTAATGGTTATTTAGTTACTAATTATCATGTTATTTATAATTCCTCTTCAGATTCAGAGATTATTTTTCGTAAATGTAGTAATAATTCAGTAAAAGAATTAATGAGAGTAGAAAACTCTAAAGACATCGAATTATATTATACAGAAGTAGGAATTGGAATTGAGAAAGAAAATAATGATTATCTAGTTTTAAAATTACCAAAATTAGCCAACCAAAATTTATATAATTTTCAACTTGATTCACACAAAAATAAACGGATAGGAGAACAAATTTTGTTTTTAGGTTATCATTTTGGTCAAGATAGAATAACTGCTCATAATGGGTTTATTTCATCTTTTTATCAAAGTAACAATGTTGATGTAATTCAAATAGATGGAAGTATTAATAATGGTGCTTCAGGAAGTCCTTTAATAGATCCAATCACTAAAAAAGTTATCGGTATTGTTACTCGTAAAGAAGATGGTTTCACAAAGATATTTAAACAAATAGAGAAAATTATAAGCCAAAATAATGAATTATCTTCATCAATGCCATCAAATACTTTGCAGATATTAGGATCTAAAAGTTTAGTAGATATACCAATGCAGGTTAAAGAAATTAATAGCTCATTATTAGAGCTTATGAAACAGATAAAACGTTCAGCAAATGTAGGAATTGGATATGCTTTTTCTGTAGAGCAATTGATGAAAGAAAATTGTTTTATAATCGACTAATAAATAATTTTTACTTATTTATTTTTATAGTTGATTTAGTTGATTATGATTTTTCCATAATTTAACAGTTGCATCTTTATAAATTTTAGCAATAAAAGGAGCTTGATTATTAGTGCTAAAATTATCTATTTTTTGAATTACACGTACAAAAATATTTATCATTTGAGCCGTATTAAGATTACCAGATACAAGGGTAAAAACTTTAGCATTAGAACTAGCTATTGCCTTAATTTCTAATAAATTTCTACCGATATTTTTATCTTTAGTTAAAACTATCCATTCTCTTTGACTAACAATTGGTAGCCACTCTATATCTGGAGAATCTGGAGCAAAATGTTGATGATGAAATTCAACTTTTACCCCTAATTTCTGTAATGCTTCACCCACAGATTTACCTAATGCTCTATCAATGAAATAAATATGATTAAAACCCATATATCATTTAATTTTTTTTCACTATTATTTTGGGTGAATCTAAAAATCTTGTAAAAAGTAATTTTAAAGTTACATTTGGTAATAAAACCAATTTATAAAATTCATGCCGCCTTTAATCGTGACTGAAATAAAATAGCCTTTTCAATTTGCATAACTTCACAGTTATAATCTTTGGCTATATTTTCAAGACTATCTCCAGCGTCATATAATTCGGTTAATACTTGAATCGGTATTCCTGTACCTGTAATAATAGGTTTACCAAAAGAAATATGAGGAGAAATTTGGATAATTTTATTCTCATTGATATTGTTTAAATCAGGATAAAGTTTAGTCGCAAAATTATCCTTATCCCATTCGATACGAGTTAACAAGTTAATTAAAACTTTTTTCATCGCTAATTGCCCTGAACGACTAATATTAACTAAATGCCCAACTTCTTCTAAAAATAAATCAACTCCATCGGTACTAAATTGTTTGGTTGCGAGGGGATGATTAGTATTAAATCTCTCACTGATATAATCAAGGGCGATTCTAACTTTATCTAAAGAAATATTATGAATAGTGCGAATAACTCTTAAAATATGAGCTTCGACAAGGTTAGTAAAGGAAAGCTGAGACATTTCAGCCGATGGACGTTGAATAATCGGAAAGAAATATTTTTCCCCTTCAATAGTGTTATATTTACGCCCATTTAACCATGTACGAAGAGTAGGCAGAGGAATATTCAGATACCGTGAAGCATCTGTGACTGAATAAGTAGGAATATTATATATATCCAATTCCCATTTATTATTTTTTTGCCTGTCTCTCTCTCTCATGTTTTTATGATTCGTGAATGTTTCTCTAAATTTCTTGTCTGTTTATATTTTGATTTTCTCAGAATAGCAAAAAAAGTAACAAATATTTTAATCAGGATAAGGATAAAGTATATTTCCAGTTTCTTTTTGTAATCTTGTTATCTCTTTTCTTAATTCTTCTTTTACTGTATCTTCTGATGCTTTTATGATATAACCAAATACCGAGTTTAAATAAGTGTCACAATCTCGAAAAGGGTAAACTTTATCTTGGATAGTATTAAATCCATCTTTATCAATATTCTTTAATATTAATTGCTCAAAACACCAAATTTTACCTTTAAGTGGTTTAATTATTTCTACTAATTCAGGAATAGCTAAAGCCCGTAAACAATTTTTATCTCCTGTTAATAAATAGCTTGAACTATCTAATGTATTTTTATCAGTTAGATAACTAATTAAAATTGCTTCTCCTTTATCTATTTTTTTATTTGGATCATTTAATGATTTACTAATATTTTGTAGTTTTATGAATAGTTCTTGATTAATATTTTCTTCAGATATTTTACTTACTTTGTTAGCTATTTCTAAAGCCTTTTTAAGATTATAATTATTTGATTGATTACTCCGTTTTCTTTCTTTTTTACCAAATTTATATTTATAAGTTACCAATATTTTTACATGATTATAGTCTGTATTTAATATATTTAAAGTGTTTTCAAATAAATCGATAGTCGCTAATTTATTGATAATATCGTTATCAATACAATAAAAAGTATCAGACAATTTTTAAACTCCTAATACTTGCTCTAAATACTCATAATTATCATCATCAAATTTATCCCAATCTAATTTATTTGCTAAATATTCATTAATCAATTTTTGCCCATTATCATCAGGATATAGTTTTTGAAATGCTATGTTAGCAAAGCCCCAATTATTATTATTATGCCAAGCATTATTAAAAATAATTGACCCCATATCAATTGTTGGATTTATTGAGACGATCTCCTTAACTTTTTTGATAAGGTGATCTTGATTATGAAACTTTTTATCCTCAAAACAATTATCACAATCTCCCAATAATAATTTAACAGCAAATTGATTAGCTTCTTGTTCTTCATTATTACCATCATTATTAAACTCAATTTTTTCATCAAAAAGTTCACCTTCAGTAATATGTTTTAACGCTAAATGTCCTAATTCATGGGCTAAAATAAAAGCTAATTTAGGAGATTCTTTGTAATTAATAGCTAGGACAATTACAGGTTTATTATTGTGTAACTGAATCATCCCATAAAATTTAGTTGCTCTTTCGGGAAATTCATTAAAATGAGCTACCGCAATACCATGAAGCCAACAATAATCTAGTAAGCTATTTAAGTTAATAGTTGAATGAGTTTGTAAAATTTCTGCTCTTATTTCATCTACATTATCAGGAATACCAGTAAAATTACTCTCATAACCATAGGCTATCATTTCCGCAAAACGATTGGCTAAACCGTGAGCAATTTCTGATTTTTTGTTATTGAGACGTTGTTTAAATTTAGTTTCTGTAATTCCTCTAAATTTTACCACTTCATCTTCTGACAGCAAAGATTTTAAATCTAAGCCAAAACGATCTGCTATATAACCACTACATTCTAAAACAGCCACTGGTTTATTATTTAATTCTTCATCCCACCAACTAGGCAATCCATTTTTTCTAACGTAACCTTTCTTAATCCCAAATTCATCTAATTTTTTATACAGGGCATCCATTGTTAAAGTGTTTGTCATAGTTTTGCCCTCCTTTACTTGAATTGAATAGTAATTTATAAAATCTGTGTATTGTTAATCTTTTGATTAATATTTATCCCTATTTCCTCGTTAATTGTTAATTATTTTGTAACTAAACTTTATTTCTATTTTACGATAATCTTATCTTTTGTTAAGTATTCTTAACATTAATCTTATTTTATCCGTACCTTTTTCCTCAATTCACAATTCCCATTTTTATAGCTCGATGCCAACGGCACGCTACGCGCCCGAACTTACGTTTACTTACCCATTTCAGAAATCGATCGCAATAGCTGACAGTACCGTTTTTATACCGCAATATAAAAAACCTCTACCTTTACAAAAAAGCCTATAACCTTTTCTATTAATAAGCTATAGCGTTTTAACAAAAAAAAACCTCTACCTTTCCTCTACCTTTACTGTTTTGTTATATCCCATATAGAGTAATAGTTTTGACTGTAGTCTTTTATAGCTCCTCTACTTTTCCTCTACCTTTACTTTAAACTCTTGATATATATAAGTCTTAGGAGTAGTATATAACCCTGAAACTTTCATTTTTTGGTTATTCATTTTCTAAAGGTAGAGGATATGTCATTTTATTTTTAGATTATGTTTTATTTACAATAATATAACATACATTAAAATAAAGAAAATTCACATAGACAATATTTAAAAACCTCTACTTTATCTACGATTACGCTGTAATAGTACCTCTAAGTTATATGGTGTATGGATTCCAAAAGGTAGAGGAAAGGTAGAGGATTAAAAAATAGAAAAGCTAGACACTTTATTAAATGAAGAGTCTAGCCTTTGAGTAAAGGTAGAGGATTTCTCTACTTTTACTTTTTGATGGTATTTTTTAGGGTGATGTTACAAAGATTTAATTCTAATTCCTTTTTTCGTTGGCACTTGATCAACCTTTTTTAATGTGATTAGGGATAATAATAATTGGTTTACTTCATTGATAGGAGTATTTTTAAACTCCCAAATATACCTCTTTATATCAACACTGGTAATCTCTCCTTTCTTCTCTACCAACTCAAGAATTTTTAGCAGTTGGCTATCAATCACATCATCTTGGCACTTGTTTAAAATATAGGCAAAATGTCTTAAATAATAATTACCAAGCTCGATCGCCCGTGCCATAATTTCAGAATTAATAATTAATTCATTGGTAATTAAATTTGGTTGAATGTGCATGGACAGAAAATGTAAGATACCAGCAAACTTAATAACATCACTCTCAATTTTTGAGTATTTATTTTCGAGTTGAGGCAAAGATATTTGTTGTAAACTATCCATGATTGAATGTTGCCACTGTCTAAATAATTCATATGCTTGATCATCAATGAGTAGATCACTATTAATATTTTGGTGGATCAAGATATTTAACAAATCTCTTAATGTCTCAGAAAAATTGTTTTCCGTATCATCACGGGTTACTAACTTGCCTAATGGCATTTTTCCTGCCCAAATTAACCAACGGGCGCTAACACCTGATAAATCATCTTTTGTCGCTAAAATTTGACGCAACATTACCTCCTGAATTGTGCCAACGGTAGAAATAGCAGTCCGTTCCAAAAAGACGTTACTATCGTCACTAGCACGGGTTTTTATCAATGGTTTACCCTCATACAACTCTAAGTCCCTTTGGATGTCATCACCATTGTAAAATTTATTCATTCTTTTGAAATACCCTGATAATTCATCTACATAGCATAAGAAGCCGTTGAGATTTTCCGAATGAGTTTTGATTAAGCCATCAAAGGTAGAATCTTGCACGATAAATCTTCTTAACACTGGTTTAGGTTCATCACTATCTGATTGTTGCCAATACTCTAATTCGTGTTTATATCGTTGGTATTCATCTATATTTTTATCCATGAGAGGATCAATTGCTAGTCGAAGAGTAGGAGATTTTTTTGCACCTGATCGAGCAACAATCATAGTGCGTAAAATGAAAGGCACGATATAACGACTTTTAGCATTTACTATTATTCTTGATCTAGTACCAATAACGGAACTTAAAACGGGTAATAAACCAGTTACTACAGCATCAGGATTAGTAGGAATTTGGGCGGCGGCGCTAATAATTAATTCTGCAAAATAATCCCCAAAAAGATAATTCAAGTTTAATAGTTCATTCGGAACTGACATTAAATTACTTAAATCATTGTTAATATTTTCAAGTTCAATAGTTCTCTCATTGGCTTTTATTCGTGCGTCTATAGCCTTTTGTAGCAAATTACTACTAATCTTATTCTGTGCGCAAAATTGACCTATTTGAAGTTGTCTATCATCTTCTGACATAATAGGATCTGCTAGTCGATCCACCATTTCCGAAAATACTTTAGGCAAAAAGTTCTCAGATATTTCATTATCAGAATTATCGTAACTCCGCTTAATTCGAGTAACATTCCGTTTTAAGTTTTCGCGCATCCATATACGTTGATCGAAGCCGTTGTATTTTGCCAAGTGGAATAATGTTCCTAATGTAATGGAACTACCTTTAAATGATTGCCACTTAGTCATCATTTCATTTGCCTTATATTTATCACTTGTCATTGACCAGTTATCCCAAATGTCGAATAAATCACCATGACTAGCTAATGCCATGCCTACAGTGATCCAATCATCATAATTTTCATTTGGGATATACTCGATTGCACTCTCTATCATTTTGAGTTCATCATCATTAGACAACTCATTATTAAATTCAAGTTTGTAAAAAGTATTTAATAGAGCAAAAGATTCCTGATCCGATAATTCACGGGGTGGGATTTCCTTAATCCATTTGTAATAATCAGTTTCAGGATGTACGGAAGGAGGAATTACACTAGCACATCCTTTGTACCGAATTTCAAGATGATCGAGATTGATAGTGTTATATCCTTTGTAGCTTTTTAGGTCGGCTTTACGCTCGTTGCTCCATAAACCTAAGTGTTTTTTTGGTATTCGATAAGCAGTCTGATAATGTCCTTTTTTGCCACTTGTCCAACGCATACTATCTTGATTGAGTAACCATGAACCAATACCCTTAGCTGGTTGATCGGCACTATCACCATCAAAATCTATGGCAACAATTCCACAGCCGTTAAATTCACCTGTCAACAATCCATAGCCATTTGCTTTACCAATGCTTAACTGTTCTTGACAATAGTCGTAAGACTTGCCTTTTTGCCAACCCTTCTCAAAGTATTCTTTATTTTTGCATACAGCAAAACGATGTTGAGAATACAAGTCAAATAATGTGAATGAGCCTACATTTCCTGCTATCATGAATTTAAGATTATTTAGTCTCGAACTCATTTCGAGATATTTAATTTTTGTTGCTTTTAAAAAATCAAAGGCTTGGTTGCCTTGTACTGAAAAGTGTAGTAAGCACTTTCAGCTAGAGGGTAAAATCAAGTCTTTTTTGTGTACTCTTATAAGTTAACCTAAAACGCTACCAAAAAGAAAACCAAGAAAGATGTTTTTTAAACCTATACCCCGTATGGTTTACAGCGTTTCATTTTTTTTACCCCTTACTTTTTCATAGTCAGTCAAAGATAAAGTTTTGTTAATTGGTATTAATGTACCGCCGTTTCCTACCGCAAAATATTTGTCTTCTTGAATTTTTAAGAACTTACATTGTCCTGATTCGTAGTCTTTCACCCACGCTGAAAGAGCTTTTTTCAGTGGTATAAATACCTCACGATGGAATATATTATTTTGCTGAGAAAACCTTAAAATCATCTCCATCAATAACCATGTATGATTAAACTTTTCATCAATAGGATTAACATACTCTCTTATTTTTCTATTACTATTTTTCAGTTTAATAATAGTATCTTTTTTGCTACCAGAATTAACACCATCAATCGCTCTTTCCTTGACTAATAATGTCCACCAGTGCATAGCAGAGATATAACGAGAATTGCCATTAATTACCGTAAATGAATGCAACTTTTCACAAGCAGTATAAAGTTGATTGTAAACCTCTCCTATTGAGTTAAATTCTTTCATAAAACGAGGTTTAAAACTGAAAGACAATTTACTATTAAACCGTTTTTTAATAAGCAATTCAGTTAATATTCTTCTCTCTAAAAAAACTTGAAAATCGATAGGAGTTAGGAAGCCCTTTTCTTGGGCAAAACTATTAAGAATAATAGGATTATTTAACATCATTAATTCTGGATATTGAACGTAAAAATCTATCTCCATTTTATTCCTTAAAAGAACAATAAAAAATAATAAACAGTTATCTCTAAAACCCGTGCTAGGGGATATGACACTTTCTGACTATCTTATCAAAAAAGTCATTTCAAGTAATTTACTTTGATTCCTTGAGGTAGGGCTAAAGCATGAAAACAGATAGCAATTTTCTCAGTAGTACTAACGCTATCGTCATGTAGAAATTTACTCAAAATATTGATGCTATCCTTTTTCAGTTCTATCAATTCTTGTCTAAACTCAAATAATTGTCTTTCCTTTTCTTGTAGGATCGCATCTTGAAAATGAGGTAAACCGCGCCAATTATGGAGAGCATCACGGCTTATCCCTAGCTTTAGGCACGTTTGACGATAATTCATACCAGAAGCTAAGAGAATAACCGCTTTAGACTGAGTGAGAGATAACTTATCGCTCATTCTTCAATTTGGATAATTTTATCGGAGTCTTGAATATCTGCTAAAAATAGCACCATTAAATCTCTAACGTCTCTTAAATTATCTAATTCGACAAAAGGATCTTTACCATCACCCCGTGACTCCAGTTCTTTAATACGGGCTTTATATTGCTCTCTATATTCATCTTTCAGTCTAATTGCCATAACTTTTACCTCTTAATATTGGCTGGTAATAGGACACCTAACACTATTACCTATTTATATAATACACAACTTTTGGTTATTTTTATTTTTAACGTTCGGGGATAAATACTACGAAATACCCCGTACCCTTCCCTCAGTACAATATCACCTACAAGCGATAAAGTCCCATATTTTCTATACGCTTGTACCGACAAAATTGTAATAATTCTTATCAGTTTCCAATGGTTATGATAACTATAGACATTGGCATATTCATTTGGTTAAGTTAAAGTCGAGTTAATTTG
>NZ_AP014819.1 GCF_001548095.1 Geminocystis sp. NIES-3708
TGTTAAGGGCAAACGAGATTATGCCATCTTAAGATTACTCTGGGATAACGGATTAAGACGTAGTGAGGTGTCTAATCTTAATATTGAAGATTTTAACCCTAAGAATCGAACTCTAAGGATTATGAGTAAAGGTAAAATAGATCCTGAATATGTTTACTTATCAGATAAAACTATTGAGGCTCTTGAGGCTTGGTTAAATGTCAGGTATCACCCCTTACCTCATCATTCTCTTTTTATCTCTTTGGATAATGCAAGTAGAGGACACCGATTAAGTGATAAAAGTGTTTATCGTCTAGTTAAAAAATACTCCTCAGAAATACCAGAGGGTAAAGTCTTATCACCTCACCAAATCAGACATTCATCTATTACGGCTTTACTTGAGGCAACTAATGGCAATGTCAGGTTAGCTCAAAAATTCTCAAGGCACTCTAACTTAAATACCCTCATGATTTATGACGATAATAGAGTTGCGTTACAGCAAGAGGCTGTTAATATTTTAGCTAATATGGTTTAAACCATATACGTTTAATTTTCTTTCAGTATTAATATCTTTACTGGTATTAAGAATAAAAAAGTTCGATGTCTAAAAATATCCGAGCAATATTAGGGAATTTTCGGATCTTTTTAGAGTATTTAATATTACTTTTATATTTATAGGTATTTGATGTTTTCGGAGTATTTATAATCTATTTTTTCTTTTATTTTCTTTCATCTACGATTAAATCTAGTATATCAGATTATTAAATTACCCCCCTGATAATCTCTTATTTTACCTTTGTTAAATAGTTGAATATTTATCAGCCTTTGAGGAAAAAGGAGTAAGGTAATAAATAAATTTATCTCCTCTTATTTATCAAGAAAATAACGAAAGTTATAGTATTATTATTTAATTAAGTAACAAGTAATAAATAAATAACCATGAAAAATTCAGCTTAAAAAGTAAGTTATGCCTTTTATCCTCATTAACCAATATCGTCAAGAATTAGACAGAATTTATCAATACGGTGGTAGTCATAATGAAGGGGCGGTAAGAAGGATAATGAGTAATTTATTAAATGGTTATTGTAAACCAAGAAATTTTGTTTTAGTTGAGGAGTTAACCATTACCAGCCCTCTAAAAAATAATATTAGGCTTGACGGTATTGTTAAAGATGCTTTGAGGTTAGACTGGGGATATTGGGAAGCGAAAGACGAAAAGGATAATTTAGATGCTGAAATTGAGGCTAAATTTAAGAAAGGATACCCTACAGATAATATTTTATTTGAGGATACCAAGACAGCCGTATTAATCCAAAATGGGGATGAATCATTACGGATTGATATGAAAATTGATGAGGAATTAGACAATGTAATTAATCAATTTTTAGACTATGAAAGGGCTGAAATAAAAGATTTTCGTCAAGCTATTAATACTTTTAGTCAAGATTTACCCACTATTTTAGATACCGTCAGAAATTTAATTGATTCTCAATCAGAGAGTAATAATAACTATATTCAAGCAAGAAATAAATTCTTAAAAGTATGTCAAGAATCCATTAATCCAGACATCAAAATAGCTGATATTAGGGAGATGATAATTCAGCATATTTTAACAGAAGATATTTTTACTAATATTTTTAGTGATGCTCAATTTCACCAAGAAAATAATATTGCTAAACAATTAAATGAAGTCATCAAAACTTTCTTTACTGGTAATGTTAAAAGGAATACTTTTAAGACCATTCAAAGTTATTATAATGTCATTATTCGCACGGCTTCTAATATAGTTAATCATCAAGAAAAACAGAAATTTTTAAAGGTAGTTTATGAGAACTTTTATAAAGCCTATAATCCCAAAGAAGCGGATAGACTAGGTATAGTTTATACTCCTAATGAGATAGTAAAATTTATGGTACAAAGTACCGATTATTTACTAGAAAAACACTTTAATAAAACATTAGGAAATAAAGGAGTAGAAATATTAGATCCTTGCACGGGTACGGGTACATTTATCACAGAAATATTAGACTATTTATTAACAAGAGATGTGGAGTATAAATATAAAAATGAGATTCACTGTAACGAAATTTCTATCTTACCTTATTATATAGCTAACCTCAATATTGAATATTCTTATCAACAGAAAACAGGGGAATATTTAGAGTTTAATAATATCTGTTTAGTTGATACTTTACACCCTACAGATAAAGGGGAAAAACAGATGAGTTTATTTGGTATGAATGAGGTAAATACTGAAAGAATTAAACGACAAAATGAGAAAAAAATATCAGTAATTATTGGTAATCCTCCCTATAATGCCAAGCAAGAAAATTTTAATGATAATAACGCTAATCGTAAGTATGACAGTATTGATAAAAGAATTAAAAATACTTATATCAAAGAGGGTACAGCCCAAAATCAAATCGTAGTTTATGATATGTACACTCGTTTTATTCGGTGGGCAACGGATAGGTTAAATGACGAGGGAATTATAACTTTTATTTCTAATTCTTCTTTTATTGACGCTTTAGCTTTTGATGGTTTTAGAAAAATTATTAGTCAAGAATTTAACGAAATTTGGGTTATTAATACTAAAGGAAATGCTCGTAATAGTGGAGAAAGAAGAAGACAAGAGGGAGGGAATATATTTAGTGATTTAATTAAGGTAGGCATTGCCGTTTATTTCTTGATTAAAAATCCGAAAAAAGAAGGATTTAAAATTTACTATCACGAATTAGATGATTATTTAAAAGCTGATGATAAAAAAGCCTTTTTTGTTCAAAATAGAATAGAAAATATTAATTTTGAAACGATAAAACCTGATATTAATAATAATTGGATTAATCTTACTGACAATAATTTTGATGATTTAATTCCTTTAATTGATAAGGATGTGAAAGCGGTAAAAACTAAAGCTATTAAAAATGAAAAAACGGGAGAGTTAGAAAATAAAGTTTGTGATGAGGCAATTTTTCAGTTATTTTCTAATGGGTTAAAAACTCAACGAGATGAATGGGTTTATGATATTAATAAAGAAAATTTAAAGGTAAAAGTTAACTATTTAATTGATATTTATAAAGAAACTTTAAAAGACAATAATTATCAAGATAAAGATAAGATTAAATGGGATAGAGAATTAAGCAAATATTTAGATAGAAAAATAGAAAAAGAGTTTAATAGTCAACAAATTATTAAAAGTAATTATCGCCCTTTTTATCATCAATTTTTTTACTTTGATAAACATTTTAATGGAATGACTTATCAATGGTTTAATATTTATAATTCAGATGATTTAGATAATGAATATAATTTGATTATTACCATTTCTGGTATTGCTCATACTAAACCTTTTTCTACTTATATTATCAATAGTATTTGTGATTTAGGTTTTATTGAAACTTGTCAATGTTTATCATTATATCGATATGAAAATGGAGAGAGAATTGACAATATAACAGATTGGGCATTAGAGCAATTTAGAAAATATTACCAGCCTAATGGTGTTGAAAAACTCTCCGATAATAAAGAAAATAACTCCGATAATAATAACTTAGAAAATAATGATAATAATGACTTAAATAATGATTGCTTAGAAAATAATAATAATAATAATAACTTAGATAATAACGATAATAATAACTTAAATAATGATATATTACATAATAATAACTTAGAGAATAATGATAATAATAACTTAAATAATGATTGCTTAGAAGATGAAAATAATAATAAAGCTAAATTAACTAATAAAATAAATAAAGGCAAAAAAGAAAACTTAAAAGATAATATAAATAACGGTAAAAATATAACAATAGAAAAAGAAGATATATTTAACTACGTTTATGGAGTTTTACATAACCCTGAATATCGTCAAAAATATGAACTAAACTTAAAACGAGAATTTCCCAGAATACCCTTTTATGATGACTTTTGGCAGTGGAGTAAATGGGGTAAAAAGTTAATGGATTTACACCTCAATTATGAAACTATTAAACCTTATAAATTAACTAGAATTGACATCCCCTTAAATAATCCAGAAGCTACTCCTAAACCTAAACTAAAAGCCGATAAAACTAACCATAAAATTATCATTGATGAAGTCACAACTTTAGAAAAAATACCTTCAGAAGCATGGGAATATAAACTAGGTAATCGTAGTGCTTTAGAATGGATTTTAGACCAATATAAAGAGAAAAAACCTAAGGATAAAACGATCGCAGAAAAGTTCAATAACTATAAATTGGCTGATTATAAAGAGCAAGTAATAGACTTATTAATGAGAGTTACTACCGTTAGTATTGAAACAATAAAAATAATTAACCAAATGAATAAATAAAACTAAATAATTACTATTTTAGTATTGATAATATATCTATCACTTTCTTTAATATTATTAAAAATTTATTCACTATTAAAAATAAATATAATCAATAAAAACTTACTATATGACTTATTTAATACCTAAATTACCTTTAAAAATTGACTTAGAAACTAAAACAATCTTAAAAAAATTAATTAATGCAAAATCAGCCCTGATGAAATTAGATGGTGTCTCTAACATTATCCCTAATAAAGAAATATTAATTAACACCTTATCCCTTCAAGAAGCTAAAAATAGCTCTCTTGTAGAAAATATTATTACCACCGATGAAGATTTATTTAAAAGTAATTCTTTTGAAAATGAATTTTCTACCATTGAATCAAAAGAAGTTTATCTTTATGCAGATGCCCTAAAAAAAGGCTATCAATTAGTAAAAAAACATCAATTATTAACTAATAATTATATAAAAGAAATACAACGAATTTTAAAACAAAGTGATGGTAACTTTCGTAAAGGTTCAGGTACAAATCTAACCAACGATCGTACTGGAGAAATAATTTATAGTCCACCTCAAGACTATAACCAAATTTTAAACTTAATGGATAACTTAGAAAAATTCATCAATGATGATAGTATCAGTGACTTAGATCCTTTAATCAAAATGGCGATTATTCATCATCAATTTGAAAGTATCCATCCTTTTCCTGATGGTAATGGACGTACAGGTAGAATTATTAATGTTCTCTATTTAGTTAAACATAATCTACTCGAAACACCTATTTTATATCTATCTCGATATATCAATGACCATAAAAACGAATATTATCGTTTACTCCAAGCCGTCAGAGATGATCTTACCCTTGAGTCATGGGAAAACTGGGTTTTATATATGCTCAAAGGAATTGAAGAAACATCCCTTCAAAGTATCACCGTAATAGAAAAAATCAAAGATTTAATGCAATCTCATAAAAACAAAATGAAAAAAGAATTGCCCAAAATCTATAGCCAAGACTTACTCAACGCTACTTTTAACTATCCTTACACTACTACTAGCATTTTAGAAAGAGAATTAAAAAAATCTCGTGTTACGATAAATAAATATTTAGATGAACTTTGTAACATTGATTTGGCAACTAAAATAAAAAAAGGTAGAGAAAATTACTATATTAATACAGATTTAGTTACCCTTCTATGCAATATAAATAAATGATTTATGACAAAATAATGGTCAATTTGTCTTAATTATAATACATATAATATTATTCCTACCTGTATAGAGATTAGGGTTTTTCTATACAAATAGTATAATACCTGTATAGAGATTAGGGTTTTTCTATGCAAGATTTCAAAACTTTCATTTTTGAGGTTTTTAATCACAATAATTTACCTTTTATTTTTCTAATTTATTAATAAAATTCAAACTAATTTCTATTGCTTTTAAGTAATCACGGCTGTCAAATTTACTGGGATTGTCTAGGATAAATTCAAGTTTATCAAGTGCCTTATCGACTATAGATTTAATCTTTATATCAGCCTCAATTAATAACTTTTTTTGCCACAATTTTAACGTATTAGTGAAGATGTCTAACTGTAACCATCGATAAATAGTTGACCTTTCAATGTTGCATTCTGTAGCAATATGATTAATATTATGACCACTAATTAATAATTGAATAGCCTTTTGTTGTAATGGTGAGAGGCGATCATAATTTTCCCAGAGTTTGTCTTGATGTTGATATTCGGTAAATTTAACGAGTAATTCGTTTTTTTCTTCAGCCTCATAGTAGGGTTTAGCTTCATTTTTATTAATTAAAAAACCATCTTTATCGTAACGAGGTTTAAATTCTGGGAGTAAATTAAAGTTAAGTTTACCTTCTGGGGTAAAGTCATCATCGGAGTAACTAAATTCTATTTTCTCACTATCTTCTAAATACATAATAACCTTTAATAACTGATTGATTAACTGGTTAATTAACTGATATTATTATAACATGAGAAAATTTCAAATAGATTGAACTATAATTGAAAATGTAAATTTATTGAGAAGAATTTGAGGCTGTCAATGAGCATTAATTTAGCGGTTACTGACTCACTGACTAGCACAAACTTAATTTAATTATATGCCAAATATCAAAAAAAAAACCAAAGATGACGCTAGATTAGCTGAATTACTCCAAATACCTGACGAGGTTAAGTCGAATGATAATGCTGATACCAGCCCTGACAATGTTAATAATAAGAATAACGTTACTAACATTAAAAAATCAGATGAAATAGTACCTGATTATTTAAGTACTTTGTACGGTCAAATATATTTTGATTCTCAATGGCGATTACCGTCAGATATTGAAAAAATATTAGAAACCCCTGAAAATTGTTTAGAAATATTTAGAAGTATTTTTCCCTTACTTGAAGTATTGCATAGTTTTTCTTGGTGTAATCGTCTAGCAAAAAATAAGTTTGAGGCTTATATAAAAAATTGGGCTGATATGCCTAACACACTAGAAAAAGATTTTTCTGGTATTCAAACTAGAAGTGATATAGGACTTCAATTGATCCAATCTGCTATGATGATCAACGCATTTTTGATTAAACCTAAATTTACTTTAGCTGAGTTCAAAAATTTGATTCACAATACTAAAAAAAATGTTGAATTAAATTTAATTGAAAATAATTTTATAAATATTAAAAATGTCTTTGACATTTTAGAAGGTATCAGCCGTATATTTCCTGAAATTAAATTTCCTGAGTTTAAAGAACGAAACCCAACTTTTATAAAACCAGTACATTACTCCTATGTAAAAAAAGAGATTGATATTAATCCAAGCTCCCCTCAAACTTTAGATATTTTAGACGGAATAATTAAAATAAAATTATGGACTGATAAAGAAGATGAAAAAGAATTTGAGAGAAGAAAAAAATATCCTCATGCAGATGATAAAGGTATTTTAAAAATTAATCAATATGATTATGAATTAGTTAAATTTGATTATAAAGACGTAAAAATATTATTGGCTATAATGTCTGAGGCTTATTATCAGTCTAATGATTTCTATATTAGTCTTAATAAAATCCTTAATGTTATTGGTGAGGGTAGCGATAAAAATGTATTTGAAAACGGGATTTTAGTACCAATGGCTGAGAGAAGAAAAGATGTAGAAAAGAGAATAGAAAAATTCAAATTTATTAGATATATATGGAGACATTATAAAGGTAAAGAACCTTATGGTAATTATATTGAAGGTTTAGGACAATTAAAATCAATTAAATCTAACATTATTAATATAGGCAATATAGTTAATTTTGATAACGATACTTTCATAAAAATAGGATTACCTGACTGGTATCATTTCAATAAAAATACGTTGAGGCAAAATACTTATTTACCCTTAAAACTACTTCAATTAAATGTTAAAAAGTACCCTCTTAGTTTCGCTATAGGACATAGAATTTGTATTCATTTTAGAATAAATAAAAAAAATTTCACTAATTCAATTGATTCTGATAACAGCCTCAATTTTAAACTGAAAACTATTTTAGATGATGTACTAAATACAGATGAGCTTAAATTAGCATTAACTAATCATGACAAGGGATTTAAACTTAAAATTATTATTTTAAATGCCATAGATAAACTGAAAACACAACTTAAATGGCAAATTCAATGGCAAGGATTAGAAGAAAAAATTAGTTTTAATGATTTCTATCATAAAACCTCATTCATAGTAACTTTAGATCCTGAATTAGAATCAGAAATTATAGGACAAAATACTAGCATTACCGTACCTTCAGAGGTAATAGAATCTATACCCCAAAACTATGAGTTAAGCAGTGATGATATTAAGTTACTCAGAAAAAATTTAAAAATGACTCAGATAGCATTAGCTGAGGCTATTAATTGTGATCAAACTACGGTATCCAAATTAGAAAACGGAAAAATACCCGTCAGCCCTGTTATTTATAACAAACTAAAATCAAAATATAAACCTCAAATTTTAGCCCTCAAAGATAAAAAATCTTAACCTAATTGTTATTTACCAGTTAAAAATCTCTAATCCTTAATCTATAAATAGGCTAGAGCTTTTTTAATGTGTAGATTTAATTTTTACCTCGTGAGTGCAATGAAAATATAAAAAAGTGCCTCGTGAGTGCAATAACAAAAAAAGTACCCTCACAAGTGCAATGAATTTAAAAGCTATATATAATAAGGGTTATAGACATCAAAAACATACTACTTAAATAAATTATGAAAAAGTACCCTCACAAGTGCAATGAATTTAAAAGCTATATATAATAAGGGTTATAGACATCAAAAACATACTACTTAAATAAATTATGAAAAAGTACCCTCACAAGTGCAATGAGTAGATTATTCATATTCATATTTTAAAAACTGTTTAAAAGCCTTATATATATTAGTTTATAGGCGATTTTACCCCTACCTCATGAGTGCAATGAATCCCCTCGTTAGTGCAATGAATCCCCTCGTTAGTGCAATGACTTCAAAATGAAATACTTTATTTTATAAGGTTTTCAGCCTTCAATATGAATCTAACTATTTCTAATAGTTATTAACTATTAGAAGGCACGAAATTAAAAATTCCGTGCCATTAATAAAAAAAGAAAAGAATCAGCCCTAGATCAAGATTTTTTTTAGGTCTTAGGGACTAAAATCAAATTAAAAAAAAGCGATCCCCAAAAAATGAAAAATATTGGAATCTAAAATCTAAAAAAAAATAGACCGCGCGATTTTTTCTTCAGTCGTGCGATCGCAAATAAAAACTTGAAATTAATTAAATATTAACCATGATTACCAAAAAATTGATAGCGCAATATTACCGCTTAATTTTACATGAGACAGCCCAAAAGTATGCGATCGCCCAAATCTCAGGTAATGAAGTTAAATATCCTCACCAAGTAATTTATAAACAAGTAGAGGGAAAAGAAGAAACTGAATATAAATATTTAACCCATGAACAATTAGAGGCAAGTATAGAAAGTAATTTGTCACTAGGAGTAATGCTAACTCAGAATAAAACAGGATTATGTAAGTCAGGCTGTATCGATATTGATTGTCCTAGAGATGCGACCGATTTAAAAGAAGGTTTAGTTTTAACTCAAAGATTGCAGAAAACAGCCCTAAAATTGAATTTAAGAGCCTATATTGAGTTTTCAGGTAATAGAGGCTATCACCTATGGATTTTCGCAAATAAGCCCGTTATTGGTGAAGTAATGCAAAATTGTTTGAAGGCGATCGCCCAACTAGCTAAAAATTCTGGTAAATTACCTGACAGTTTTGAAATAAAAGAAATATTCCCTAATAAATATCCTCAAGAAAGCAAAGTAATTAAGCTACCCTTCACAACTCACCTTAAAAGCTCTCTCAGAAGTGGATTTATAGGCTCTAATTTTGATGTTAATAACCCTCAGATAGAATTACCCTCTCAAGTAGAATTAATGGCTAATATTGCCCAAAATGATGTTATTGATATTTTGGAATGTGCCAAAAGTTTAAATTATCAAAACTTTGATAATAGTAAAGAAATTTATCAAGGCATAAACTCCGATAACCGTTATATCACTAAGTCGCTTAACTCAAATACTGCTAACTCCCATAACAGTTACTCCCAAAATAAACCAGTTAATCAAGATGAAATTACAAGTAAATTAAACTCTTTTGGAGATAAACACCCCTCATGTATTAACTTTCTTCTCAACAATGGTGCACCCTTAGAAATTGAATATAACCAAGCTAATTTAACCTTAGTCAGATATTGCCTAACCAGAGGATTTAACCTTGAGGATAGCTTACCATTGGCTGAACTCATGGCAAAAAATACCAGTGAGAATCATTCAACATCCAAAGACTATCAAGGGAAAATAAATAACTTTAAATCCGTATTTCAATCAGCCTCAAGGAATAGTGAAGATTATTTATTCGATTGTGGCTATGTCTTATCAGGTTATAAACGAGGCAACAAAGGAAAATTAAGCGATAGGGGATGTATAGGTAGTAAATGCTCATTATTCAAAGTTAAAGACAATAATTCTGCTAAATATCCCTATAAACCAGATAATATCTCCCATAATGGTAATTACTCTAATAATGGTAATTATCCTCAAAATTTCTATAACCAAGACTATCAAAGTCAATCAGATAATTATAAAAATATATCAAATACTGTTAGACATTACCCATTACCCTCATTAATATTTGAGGCTATGATTAATTTAACTAATCAAGATAAAGAGATTTGCAAATCAAACTTACTTCTTACCATTGAGCCTCAATACTTAGCATTAATCAGAGAATCGCATCATGAGGGAGTCAATGAAGTTAAATTTATTAATCGAGGCACTGACAGCCTAAAACTCCTAGAGAATGAAGTTTTAGCTTATCTGATACAAAACTCTGATATAGTATCAGATTACTTAGAAATATTCCCTCAAGGATTTATAACCACCACCGATAAAAGATTATCAGAATATATTGATTATCTCCTAACCTTAGAATTACCGAGTGAGGATACCATTGAGGCACATATTGACTTAATCCGAGAGAAGGGGATAAAAGCGATCGCCTCAAATAATTACAGCCGTTACATTCATCAACTCCGAGAGGCTGAATATCTTACTAATGACTCCACTAACAACAATAAAATTAATTCGAATAGCCATAAATCAAATTCTAGTGATAGTTTACAAGCTATAGACATCCTCACAAAAACCATAGATGATACCGAATCACTCTTAAAACAATCGTTATCAGATAAAACCCTGTTATCAGTGGAAGATCGACTAATAGCATTGGTAGAGGCGTTAGTTAGTGAAGAAAAAATCTTTATCCCCACTCCCTCAAAAGATTTAAACCATCTTCTTAACGGTGGTTTAATGCCTTCTCGGTTATATGTTTTAGGTTCAGGTCCAGGTAATGGTAAATCAACTTTATGTTGTCAAATTGCAGAAAATGCTTGTCAGCTTGGTTTTAAGGTTGGTTATGCGTCTTATGAAATGTCGTTAGAACAAATATTTATTACATCATTATCTCGATTAGCACAATTAAACTCTAGTTATATAGAGGGTAAAACCTTCTTAAAATTTAGTATTTTAAAGAAACAAGTATTTAATGCCATTACAAAATATAAAAAAACTATAGCACCTAATTTACATATCATAGAGGCTGATGATCTTTATAATCCTAAACGATTATTAGGAGTATGCAAAAAATTAAATTTAGACTTATTAATAGTGGATTATTTGCAACTATTATCTACAGGGGATGAAAAGTTAGATAATAGTTCATTTGAAACAGCCAAAATAAGTAAAATTGCCACTGAATTAAAAAGAATATCTCGTAAAGCTAAAATACCAATAATTGCAATTTCAGATATTAATAAAGAAGGGTATAACAAAACTAATAACGGGGGAGATTTGAATTTAGGATCATTAAGAGATTCCTTCAAAATAGCTCATAGTGCTGATGTGGTAATGCTTTTAAAATCAGAAATTGTCGAAAAAGAAATATCAGACTCTGATGGTAGTGGTAAAACCTATAAAAAGAAAGCTAAATTAAATCAATTAGAAATACTAGCTAAAAAGGCTGATTTAATGAGGCAAAATCAATTAGAACAGTTATCCTATAAATTCCCTTTGAGGAGTGGTAGTAATGATACTTATTCAGTCATTACTATTGAAAAAAATAGAACTGGTAAACGAGGTGATATTCTTTTCCGTTATGCCAAAGCATTACATTATTTTGAGCCTATATGCTTAGGTTTAGATCAAGTAGATAAAGACACTGAAAATTTTTAATTTTAACTACTCAATATTTATTAAATTAACCAATAAGAGCGTTATGGCACTAACACCTAAAAAATTACCACTAGATCCAGACTCAGCTCAATTTTTAACTGACTTCAAAGATACGTTAAATACAAAATGTAAGAAAAATAAATCTACTGCTAAACAAACTAAATATCAGGAAACAATTAACATTAATAACTCTAAAAACTCCGATAATATAAACACTTTACCCATTAACAATAATACTCAAAACTATAAAAAATGCGAGAATAAACCAGAGGTTAAATCGGATATTAACTTGAATTTATCAGATAATAACTCTCAAAACTCTAATAATAAAGAAAATACCCCAGAGATTAAATCTGATATTAACTCTAATTTATCCAATAATAATTCTAATTTATCAGATAGTTTAACGATAGATTGGATTACAGCCCTTGAAGATATTAAAAATTGCTTAATTTATTCTCTGGGATTAGTTAACGAGGCTGATCGAGTGCAATGGTTTAAAGATTTTACGGGTTATGAAGGTAAACTTAAAAATGCACCTACGCAAGTTTTTGAGAGTGCTTACAGCCATTTAAGCGATAAAATTACTCATACTAAAGTTTATCTACTAACTAAACCATTGATTGAGGCAAGAATAAAAAAGATTGAGAGTCAATCAGATAATTTATCAGATAACTGTAATAAAGAGACTATATCAAATTTAATTAGTAAGAGCATAAATAATAACAAACATACTAAGAATAATTCCACTAATGAAGAGTTAACCAGTAGTGATGAAAATGAGGAAATTAAAGAGGCTGTAATCGATTCTCAAGGAGATAAAATAATTATTGATGATATTTACCAGTTAATTGATACTGATGATAAATTAAACGAAGCGATCGCTCTCCTTAGTAATGAAAAAGTATTAGGAATAGATACTGAGACAACTGGTTTAGATTGTCATATCAATAAAATAAGGCTGATACAGATAGCATCGGTAAATAATCCCACTATAATAATTGATTGTTTCAAGTGCGATGTTAAATTATTACAGCCTTTGTTAATTAATGAAGCTGTAAAGATTTTTCATAATGCTAAGTTTGATATTCAATTTTTAATGAGTAAAGGATTAGAAGTTAGTCAAACTATTTTTGATACTCAATTAGCACATCAATTAATAATGGCTGGTAAACCTAACATAAAAGCCTCACTAAAAGTTATAGCCTCGGAGTATCTCGGAGTTGAGTTAAGCAAAGAGGAGAGGTTAACCGATTGGAGTAAAGAGGAGTTAACAGAGGCTCAATTAAGGTATAGTGCCATAGACGCTAAAATCCTCTTACCTCTCAGAGAAAAGTTAAAAGAGGCAATCATTACATCTATTTTAACGAGAGTAGCAAAGATTGAGTTTGATTGCGTTTTAGCAGTGGCAATGATGGAATTTAATGGGATGTTATTAGACTTGGCACAATGGCAAAATATCTTAGAGAATACCCAAAAAAGAAAAGATGAATTAGAGATTGAATTAAAAAAATTATTCAAGGCAAAAATTACTAAAGCTGATAATAATAATAATGAACAATTAACATTAGTATCTAATGAATTTGATTTTAGGACTGATATTGATTTAAACTCTACCAAGCAAGTATTAGAGGCATTAAATAAAATAGGTATTCCTTGCCAAAATACTAACTCGAAAACCCTTAAAAAATTATTACCAGAATACCCAGAGATATTAAAACCCTTACTTGAATATAGAAAGTTAACTAAAATTATTTCAAGTTTTGGGGATAGTTTAATAAACAAGATTAATCCTGTTACTGGTAGATTACATGGTAGTTATTGGCAATTAGGCGCTCAGACAGGTAGATTCACCTCAAGCAATCCTAACTTGCAAAATTTACCCCGTAATAAAGAAATGAGAAGCTGTTTTATTGCTTCACCTAACCATAAATTAATCATTGCTGATTACAGCCAAATAGAGCTTAGAATAGCCTCTGAGGTAGCTAATGATAAAACCATGATTGAGGCTTATAACCGAGGTGAGGATTTACATAAATTGACAGCCTCAATAGTATTAAATAAACCATTATCCGAGGTAACGAAAGAAGATAGACAGATAGCAAAGAGTGCGAATTTTGGCTTAATTTATGGTAGTTCGGTAAATGGATTTAGAGGTTATGCTGAAAGTAATTACGGGATCAGTTTATCCGAGAGTGAAGCTAAAACCATTATGGATAACTTCTTTAAATCCTATAGCGGTTTAGCTAATTGGCATAAAAAGACTAAATCAAGAATCTACAATGGGGGGATTAATGAGACTAGGACAATATCAGATAGAATCAGATATTGTGATAATGCCTCACCTCAAAAAATCCTAAACACTCCCATTCAAGGTACAGGGGCTGACATCCTAAAACTTGCCTTAGCTAACCTCGTTAAAACCCTTAAACCTTATGGGGATAAAGTAAAACTACTTGCCACAGTCCATGATGAAATTATCCTTGAGGCACATGAGGATATAGCTGAGGATGTAGCTAAAGTATTAAGTGAGGTTATGGTTAGCTCTGGTAAAGAATTTTTAAAGAGAGTACCGATTGAGGCAGATAGCAGTATAGGAAATAATTGGGCTGATAAATAACTTTCTTAACTATATATCAGTGGCAAAACCTTAAATCATGCAATCCTCAGATATTTTTCAAAGTCCTAAGTCAACTTATAGGTTTTGATTCTAAGAGGATTTTTTAATTTAACAGATAACCTAACCATAAAAATAATATCAAACATCCTAAATATTAATTTAACTGCTAAGTTAACAGTTATTATGTTATAATCAGGTAAATTAACAGTTAAATTAACAGTGAGGTAATATGGCAAAAGATAAAAGTGGTAAATCGGATGTAACAAGAATAGATTTAAGGATACCTAATCACATATTCGAGGAGATAGAAAAATTAGCGATTGAAACGAATCAGCCTTTACATCACATCTCTGGTAAAGTAATTACAACCCCAGTAATTCTCAACTTGATTAATCTCGGTTTAGAATCAGTAAGAAAAGAAGATTTTGGCATTGAATCGATCGCCTCAAAAGATAGCTTAAGAGAGGCTGAAATAGAAAAAAAGATTTTAAATACCCTTACTCAGAAGTTAGAGGGTATCGTGTCAGATAAACTAACTGACATAATAGAGAATAAAGTTAAAGAGGCTATTAATAGCTTAACTGATAATTTAACTGAACAGTTAACTGATAGTAAAGATATAAGTAAGGAAATTGAGGTTAAAGAAGATGTAACAGCCTTTGATTCTGGGGGTAATGATAGTAACTACATTTTACCAGATAACTTAACTGACAATCTAACTATTAATAGTGATTTAGAGATTGAAGATAATGAGACTAACTCCGAGAAAATAGATCCCCCAGAAGATACCGAGACTATTACCTCAGAAATAGTTAATGAGCCTATATCAGCCCCCCCGATTAACTCCGAGCTTAACGAGAATATTGAGGCAATAAATGAGGATGTTACCCCAAAGAATACCGAGGATAAAGAAAGTATTGAGGGTAATAGTGAAGTTAAAACCTTTGATGAAGCTGTTATTGAGATTAAAAGGTTAAAAAAGCAAGGATTAGGGAATACGGCGATCGCCAAAAATTTAACAGGTAAATTTTATACCAAGCAAGGTAAGGTTAATTGGAGTGACACTCAGGTAAGAAGGTTATTAAATCCCTCTCAAAAATAGATTTTAAAACCGTATAAGCAATACATAATAATGATTACCGCCTCTCACTCCGAGAGGTTTTTTATTTTTCCCTTGACAATCCGATTAATAACAATTCTGAGGTTCAATTCATTGGGGATAATTTAAGAGTAGAATGTTTGTTAGGAGTAAGAGCAAATTACCCCTAATCAATTTTTTATAACTTAATAAGGATTCTAACATGAGTACAGTAACAGATAATGATTTAAAAGAGTTAAAGGATTTAATTAACTCTAAATTTGAGCAAGTAGATCGCAAATTTGAGAGGGTATTTGATGAGCTAACGACTATCAAAATTGATATAGCTACCCTCAAAGAAGGGCAAAACGGGTTAAATAAAAGGTTAGATAGTGTCGAGACGAGGCTAAATACTGTAACCCTCGGAGTATTCGGTATTATCGGAGTTTTAGTTACAGCCTTATTAACCTTTGTAGGTAAAGTTGTGTATTTCCCGAATAATATCTAATTACCGCAAAGAGGCTGTAATATTGCCTCTATATAAGTTAAATTTAGAGTCCGAGAATGAATGTTTTGGATCTCTATTGACATTTTTTCTACCTTTTCGCTATAATTTTAGTATCAGTTAAATTAACTGTTAAATAACTGATAAATAAAAAACTACCTCAAGGGTAGCCTATCTAATTCTAATTAATTACTATTATGACACTTTTAACTATTGCGGATAAAGTGGGAATACTCCCATTAAGTCAGCCTATTGAGGATGTCTATAGCGGTTTAATAGCCTCTGTCCATAAGAAAACTACCCAAAGCACCTATAAGCAAGGGATTAAGCATTTTTGTTATTATCTCCTCACTGGTCAAGTGGAGAAGGGGATTAAGGTTAATCTCTCGGAAAATCAAATCAAGACTATACTAAAAGAGTTTTTAAGTTTAGATGCTAAAACAGCTAATGCTTATCTGGGTAGTTATAGAACTACAATGATTGAGGCTGGTTACTCCTCTAATTCAATTAATGTAAAGATTGCCTCGGTTAAAGCATTGGTAAGATATGCTTTTGATTTTGAGCAATGTAGCTTTTTATTAGACAAGGTAAAGGCTGTTAAAGCGAAGGTTTACCGAGATACTAAAGGCACGACACCAGATAATATTAACGCTATGTTATCCTTACCTGATACTTTAAC
>NZ_AP014820.1 GCF_001548095.1 Geminocystis sp. NIES-3708
GTGACAAGTTTTTCTTTTTTGGCTATATTTTTTTTGTCTTGTCACAGATTCATTTATTATACACTTAACGGAATAATAACCCTTTGAGACACCTTACAATGATACTATATATTATACGATTGTAACTTTATTAAATATATATTATTTTTACTTTTTAAACTTATTTAAAAAAGGTTTTAACTGTTTTAAATTATTTCCAATCCTTAAGGATCAGAAATAGAGCATGGAACTATTTGATTAATTTGACAACATCAACTTTCAATGTTGGTCGTAGGTGTTAACTAGGTTGAATAATTTTCAACCCTTAAAGGTTTGAATATGGGTATGATACCTCTAGCAATGGTTTTAAGCTGGTTTTTATAGAACGGACTCTTAAAGGGTTCTCCTAATCTGTGTATTCTTAAAAGAGCTATTCGATTCAGGTTAGTTGCGTGGAGATCCTAAGCACGTCTGCATGACTTATTTTAATCCTGCCCTTACTGAAAATGTTCCATCAAATCAACTAAGTGCTACACATTTAAAAAGCTAAATCCTTCGCTACAGTCAATGAAATATGTACTATAATTTATCGTTTGTTAATGTGACAAATTAAGTATCTTTGTTTTACATACTTATATTGTTCATTACCTCGTTTAATTCCTTGATCAACTTACCACTATTATTACTTTTGTATCCATTATCTATACCTAACTTACTTTTAACTTCTTTAAGATACTTATATAATTCCAATAATTCATGATACCTAATATTACCCTTGTCTATACATAAAGCATAATTATTAACATCTTCTTTTAATACAATAGGCAATCTCATAGTAGTAGTTTTACCATTATTCCAATTACTTTTGTAATGTATTAAAGTTTCTCTTTTATCTTTTTTATTCATAAATTATCACTTGTTACCAGTGTACAAACTCTATTTTAACGTATTTAACCATTGATACTTAAAATCGATTTAAAACCCGTGTGACATCCTCAATGATTAATCATAAGTAATAGGTTAATTACAAGTCACTATGGAGAAATCTTTAAAACACTTGATACAAGTGATTTTTAGGTTATAAAAATTATAAGATTATGTTTTACTTTTACGTGTAGTTACTACATTATAAGTCATTAAAAAACTAGCTTGTTACAGCTAGTTATATTAACACTTGTATCAAGTGATTAATTATTCATCATCTTTGAGGATAGAATCAATATCTAAATCTTCATCTAACTCTAATTCTGTATTTTCTAATGAATTATTGTTATATACTAAATAGCATTGTTGCACATTCTCAATAACTACACCTTTTTTATCTTTAGCTTGATAAATCATAGGATTGTTTTTTAACTCTAATTCTGCACTTTCAAAATTAGCTATACATTCTCTTAAATAATCTACCAGTTCATCAATAATAGTTTCATCACTTCTTACTAAGATTGTTGTTTGCACACTAGCATTAATCCATAATTTAGAATCATTATCCCATTGATACCCTAATTTAGTTAATTGATTAAGTATATCTATAGCTGTACCTTTAGGTTTTTTACCTAATTCTGTTAGTTTTTTGACTGCTAATATCACTTTTTCAGGTAACTTTTTCATAACTTTTTTGATAAACAATTATTTTATTATATCACGACTTAAATCACTTGTTACAAGTGTTAAAATCTATTTTACTCACTGTTTTAATAGACATTAAAAAACCCGTGCAGTATATTAGTAGATCACTAGCACGGGTTATTAATTTCTTTTTATTAAAAGGTGTTAGTTAAGAGTTAAAATAAATGTAGCTTACACAATTAAATAACCTTAATAACACCATATCTATTATGTCACTAATTTACACTTTTTTCGATAAAACTAGCTATTACTATTCTAATGAAGAAAACTCTAATAATGATTTATATGTACCTTTAAATGTTGACACTGAATTTTATACACGTGATCTGAATGATCCTAAATTAGGAAAAAACCCTTCATGTACAATAACAGTGCAAGTGAGAGGATTAAAAGATAACGGTAAAATCTACACTCATAGAGATTGTGCAGATATTGCTAGACATGACTTAATGAGAGAATCATTCATAGGTTATCAATATCTGATAGATAGCGGTTATAGTATCAGTTATCGTAAAGATGTTGTGAACAATATCAAAAAGTTATCCTCATTACCTAAAGTTTACTTTCATCTTTACTTACATTTTGCGTGTGCAGATATTATCAGAATTTTCTATGATGACTACCAAAATGACATAAGAGGATTAATTCTTAATGCTAATAATAGTGGTAGTGGAATAACTCAAAGAAGAAGATTAGAGACATATCATAGAGGTAAAATAAAAGGTTTTCAAAGTTCTAATGGATATAACCCTTTTTGCTTAACTAATTGGTTAATGGAATATGAAGGGGTAACTTATCAAGTAGGTATCAGAGTATTTGACACCATAGCTATTGCTGGTCAACAATCCTATTCTGATTTAGCTGAATTGGTAGGTTACGAATTGCCATATAAAAATTTACTTACTAAAGAGGATAAAGAAAACATGATTGATACTTACTTGACTCACAATGATTTTGATAATTATGCTTTAGGAGATCTATATGCTTATGAATTATTACTAGGTTTTGATCATCAATATAAACACTTGTTACAAGGGTTTTTAGGAATTAAGGATAATGATAAATCTACTTGCAGATTAACCATAGGATCATCTATGGCAATGGTTTTAAGCAAGTTGTTAAAGTCTAAAATGAACAATCCTAAATTATTCAAAGAAATTAATAAATATGGCAATTCTGACTATCTAAGAAAATTAAAAGATACCCGTGCTATTTTGAGTAAAGTTGATGGTGGTAGATGTTATAATAACAGACCACTTGAAACAAGTGTTTTTAAGTCAGGTAACTATAATAACATAGATGATTTAACTAATAACCTTAATATGTTATGTGATATAGATATATCAGGTGCTTATGGTAAAGGGTTATCTTTACAAGATTATCCTATAGGCGTACCTAAAATGTTTTGTCATCAGCTTGATAAAAACAATAAATACATGACTTTAAGAGAGTTTTTAGATAAGCATGGTAAAGAGTTATTAGATGGTTTATGGATAATGAGAGTTAGTACTTTAAAACCTTTAAAATATCCTCAAGATTTAATATCCTCATGGGTTATTGATCCTAATAAAATAAATAGATTAAGTGATCCTAGTGATGATGATTTATCAGTAGATTATCCTAAAGAAGGTTTTAATAAAATCTTTACTAATGAAATTTATTTAGGCTTAATTAGCAGTGATATTTTACAGTGGATTGATAATATTTGCAGTCAATCACAACGTAAAGAATTATATGATAATTTAATGGTTGTCAATGCAATGTGGTATGAAAAAGATAAGGAATTAAAAGATATAAAAGAAGTTGAAAAATACTATGAGAATTATTCAGATCAAGATGAAAGTTTTTATGATGGTGATAGCTTATATAGTGTGCAGAAAAATTCTTATTATTGGTATCGAATTAATATAGGTGATTTATTAATCAATGAGTTATTAAAAGTAAGGAATAATTATGATAAGAAAACACATAAAAAAGAAAATACATTTTACAAGTTATGTATTAACACTACTTATGGTATCTTAGTTTCAAAGTTTTTTGATGTATCTAATTCAGTCGTAGGAAATAACATAACTGCACGGTGTAGATGTATGATGTACTATCTTGAAAAAGGATTAAATGGTTATCAATCTATCACTGATGGTTGTATTTTCGAGTTAGATAATGTTGTTTATCCAGTTAAAGGAAAAAGATTAACTGCTAACAATTTAGTTAAAGGTTATCAAAGAGTACCTAATGAAAAATTATGGTTTACAGATAAGTTAAAAGTTGTAAAAAGAAAGATTTATATGGTAACTAAATGGTATAACTTACATATAAAAGAAAATACACATATTGATTACTATAAGTACGTTGATAATCCTAGCAATCAAAGTGAAGTAGATAAATTAAAAAAAGAATTTGAGGAATATCTTATAAATAAAAAGGATGATGAAAATACAGGTGCTAGTGATAAAGTAGTTAAAATATTTGATGATTTAGTTAAGAAAAATGAAAGTGATTTTGAGGATGAAATAATTAAATCGAGTGATATTTTTTACGATATAGAAAAAGATGTTTTAGCACATTTAAGAAACATTTTTCCTAATGTAGATGTACTGCACAAAAATATTATTAATGATGAGGGAGTAGAACAAAAAGGTTATTACACTTTAGAAATTAAATGTTTCTGTAATAAAGCTATTTTTCATGGGAATGCTAATTACTATTTAGATGGTGTTAAAGAATTAAAAGATAAAGAATTGGTAAAAAAAGAAAAAGTAGTAAAAATGAGAGGATATGGTAAAGATTCTTTTATTTTTGAATCTAATGAAGATTTAGACTCATTAGAAGATAATGAGGATAACTTATACAGCTATTTATTCGAGGATATAGAAGATTTAGGTACAGAATTAGAAGATATTGACATATTAGGATTAAACATACCTGAGAACTTTTTTAATAGTCTTAAAAACGATTTAACAAGGGTACAACGTCAAGACTACTTTATCCAAAATAAAATTATCAAGTGTAAGGATTATAAATCAAATTATAATACTTATAAACATATAAAATTAGAAGTAGGTTACACTGATATAGATGTAAGATTATTGACAGAATTAGTACTGAGTCAATTTACATACCCTACATTATCAAGTTACAAGAAATGGATAGAAAATCACTATAAACACAAAAGTAAATATGGACAAGGATATGAATCTTGTTTTTTAAATGATGATGGTACTCTTAACTACCAATTAATGATTAATACCATTGATGAAAAAATTAAAGAGGATAAAGGAATAAAGTTAAAACAAGTTGATCATCCTAGTCATAAATTAAGACTTCTAAGAAAAGAAGATATACAAAATAGATTTTTAAATTAGTAACATAAACAAGTTGATAAATTAAAACTCACTCTATTTGGGGTGAGAACTTTAACCCCTATATAATCAATAATACGTTAGGCTAACAATGAGCAATGATATATAGGGTATAATTTACAGCGTTTTTCATTTT